>NZ_JANIBO010000008.1 GCF_024506395.1 Cetobacterium sp. NK01 | reverse complement strand
AAACACTCCCCTTTTCAATAAATAATTATATCATTTTTTTCATAGCGTAGAAATACAACTTATTAACAGCTATACTTCTTTATTTTTAAAGGTTTTATTCAAATTAAAATAACAAATAATTTAAAAAATGAGTTGTAAAAATACAACCCATTTTATAGTTTTTTATTTTTTATTCTATCCATGCCTCAGCATCACTATCTATTTCTTTAGTTTCATAAAGATCTTCTAGAAAAATTTCAGCTCTTCTTTTACTATTAAACTCTCCAAAACTATACTCTTTACCGTTTATTTCAACTATAATCTCATACATCTTTAAGCCACCTCTTCTCTATAATCCTCATCATAATAAAGTTCTCCATCTTGGATAAAATATCTTCCAAAGATTCCTATTCCACACTCTTCATAATATAGCCAAATATTATTTGCTTTATCTCCAATTACTTCTTTGCAGATATTAATAAAACTTTCAAATAGCTCTAATGATATTGGGTTCCATGCAGTACTAAATATTAACTCATCTTTATTGATAGAGGAAAATAGAGAGTTCCATTTAGTCCCCCAATTTTCAGTACACCAGTCATACCACAGTATTAACATCTCACCATTATAATCTTTAAGTTCCTCTGATGAATATTTCTCATCCACATAACGATCTATATTAACTAACTTACCATCTATTCTGACCTTCAGAATTTTATTCTTAATTATTTCATCTAATATCTTTTGCTCTAGTTTATCTGGATTCTCATAGTAATATTTACTGAAAGCTTCTAAAGTATTGGTTTTAAAAGCTCTTAATAGAATATTTCGAGGTCTTTTAATAACCTTATTAAAATCAAAATATTCATCTTCAAATTCATCTTTAGACATAACCTTTTCTTTTATTCTCTCTAGTTCCTCTTGTGTTACATTCAATCTGATTCTATTAAAACAGTAGTTAGGCATTTGCTATCCTCTCCTTTATTTCATTTATTGTGTATTGCTGTACATTAAACTCATTTAACAGTTCTTCCAATTCCTTTATATCCTTAGCTTCTTCTATATACCATTCTCCCCAAGCTATTATATTTACTATAAATCCATCCTTTGTAATGTCTACCTGAATATCTTTAGTTCCTAAGCAATTAATACTTTCTGCTGATATAACTTTATCCATAACCTCATCTCCTTTTAATGTTCAATAAGCCCATTATCATAAAAGCTAAAATAATCCTCATCACTTATAATGATGTGATCCAGTAATTTAATGTCTAATATTTCTAACAGGTCTTTTAGCTCATGTGTTAGTTCAATGTCTTTTCTACTTGGCTTCAAATCTCCACTAGGATGATTATGAGCGAATATAATGCCCTTAGTTGGGTATTTTAAGGCTCTCTCTACAATCAGTCGAGGATAGACTACACTTCTGTCTATAGTTCCTCTAAATAGTGTTTCTTCCCCAATTAAACGATTAGAGGAGCTTAAGTATATAACCTTAAACTCCTCTGTATTTTTGAATCCTATATCACTTCTTAGATAATTAAGAAGTTCAGTTTTGCCCTTTACTGTTGCAAGGTCTTTCTTTCCGATGTTTCCTTTGCTTATTGTAGTCATAAGTTCCTTAAACTGTTCTAGCTCTTCACTTATCTCATAACTCTTTATTTTAGTTACTACTTCATCTATGTCTTTACACTTTAGAAATCTCAATATTTTCTTCATATATCCTCCATTTTATACAACAGTTGAGGGTTTAATACCCTAACCATTTTTTACCTTCACAAGCTACTCTATTAAATTCATCCCAGATCTTTTCATCTAGAAATTCAAAATGAATAGTTCCCTTTTTAAATATTTTAAACTTAAAGAATTCTGAGTTATTCCATTCACCAAAATTTACTCCCATATCAACTTTTGATTCTATGGTTAGAATTCTACCGATATCTTTTCCAATTAAATTACAGATTACTTTTTCTAAATCTCTTAGCTTATCTCTTTTTAGATAACTAAGCTTTTGTAATCTGTTGCTGCCTTTATCGTATTTCAAATAGAATGTATCAATCATATCTGGAAGGATAAACTTCTTTCCAACTTTCCATCTTTCATTAGTTTTCCATCCCTCTATATGAACTCGATTCTCTGGATAATATCGAGTTAAATAATCAAAGCTCTCTTCTATACAATTCTGAAAAATCTGTTTAGAATTCTGGATTAGAATTTCCAATAATTTATTTATATTATCTACTGTAAAAGGCAAGTTGCTATACTCCTGCTTATTATCAAAGAAATCCTTTTTAACCTGTGATGTCATTTTTTCTTCTAATTTAGTTTTATCAAATACTAGCTTCCAAAATGATGTTCTTACTTTTTCAAGAACCTCTTCATACTCTTTTTTACTATTACTAGAATTCTTTTCTAATAGGCTTTTTACATAAACTTTTTCTATGATTCCATCTAAGAAATATTCTAGTTTGCTTTTTAGAGTTAGATATTCCCCTACAATCTCTTTTACTGCTGTATATTTATCTTCTAAATTTTGTAATACATCTACTTTAGCTAGTTGGTTCATATTAAGCTCTTGAAAATCAATATCATCTTCTTTAGAGAAACCATCAAATTTAAATTCAAACTTCTTACCCTTAGTTTTATTTTGCAATTTAATTAATGCAACTTCTACATTAGTTTTTCTTTCAGCATCTTTAAAACAGTTTCCAAGATATTCTATATCAGCATTATTTCTCTCTAATATATCTATTAGAAGCTTTCTCTCTTTTGTACAAGGATTTCTTATACTCTCAGCATTTAAAAGACATCTTATGTATGTTCCTTCCTCTGATATATCCCAAGCTTTAAGCAAATGCTTAACTCCATTATCAAATGGTGGATTCATAAGGATTAAATCAAAAATATGATCTGGTTTATATTTTAGAAAATCATCTCCTAATATTGGATATTTCTTTTCTCGCAATATACTTTGTAATTCTGGACTCTTTTCAATACAAAATACTTTAGCTGATTTTTGATTTACAACACTAAGTAAATCACCTTTTCCTGCACTTGGTTCTAATATATTCATACCCATTAAATTAAGTCCTGATACCATTTTTAATCCTATTTCATATGGTGTGGGATAGAAATTCTTATCAAACATTTTCATCCTCCTTTATTTCTATGAAAAATGAATTTCTTTTATCTTCATATTTTTTCATCTCATACAAAAAGTCATCACAAGCTTTCTGATAATTAGTTTCAAGTATTAAAAATATGTCATGAACCATTCCATACTCTGGATCTGTTTCTAAATATTCTCTACAACATCTGTATTTGCTTGTAGGTGGATTTAGTGCTAAAGCTTGGTATTGACTCAATGGGAGTTTATAAAGTCTTGCTCTAATCTTTTTCTTTGTTGTAGTTATTCTCATAGCTATTTTCTTTTCAGTAGCAAATCCCTTTTGGTCTCTGTCTCCTTCAATTAGAAAATCTTTCATAAACGCTTGTAAAGCTTTCTTAAATGATTCAAATTCCTGAATTGTATATTCTGTTATTTTAAACTTCTTAGTGCCTTTTAGTTTATTTGCTACTGCTCTATGTAAATAATATTTCATAATTTCCTCCTAAATTAAAAGAGGTCATCCCTAAGGACGACCTCTTGTCTAATTCTCTATTTAGTTAATTTCACTTTCTATAGCAACATCTTTGCCACTGAAAGCCATTCCTATTTTTATTACTTTTGATACTCCATTATTTTTCATAGATATATCATATTTTTTCTCATTTATTTGAGCTAAAGCTTCTCTCGCTTTATCTTCAATGGAGTTTTTATCACCTATTTTAAACTCAAATATTAATCCATAGTTGCTCTTATCTTTAGGTTCTAGTGCTATATCATATCTACCATAACCACTTTCTCTATTAGAAGTAATTATATACTTATCACCTAGTGTTAAAAGAACTCCTAGCATAAAGTGATGATAGTATTTCTCGCTATCTCCAGTATCATGATAACTTACTGCGGACATATACATTTTTTTAAATTTATTTATAAATGAATTTAAATTTCCTAAAAATAAATCTTCCATCATAGTTCCATAAAAGTGAACATCTCCTTTTGTGTATGTCTCTATGAAACTTTGTCTAAAGAAACTTTTAATCTCTTGATTAGGTATTTTTAATGAATATGATTTAAGTCCAGTTATTGGAGATATTCTCATTTTCTCATATGTTAAATATCCTGAAAATAACATTAAAGACCAAACAGTATTCGTATTATTTAAATCATCAAATATTATATTTTCTGAAATCGTTTCCCAGATTGATTCTCCCTTGAATATTAACTCCAACTCCTCAAATACCTTTTTATCATTTTTAGCTAATAGTTGTTTTATTAGAGCATTATCACTTGTATTTATCCAGTAGGGATTAAGTTCTTTATTGTTAATACAATTTATAATAGACCAAGGATTATAAACTAGTTTATCTCCAAATCTATAACCGTTGTACCATTTTTTAATTTCTTCTAGTTCATAATCTAATTCATAATATTTTAAAGCTTGTTCCACTTCACCTTCAGTTAATCCAAAATAATTAAAATTATTATCCAATATTGTAGATACAGTAATATTATTTAAGCCAGAAAATATACTTTCTTTTGCTATTCTCAATATTCCAGTAAGCACTGCAAATTCCAAGTAGGGATTTCCTTTTAATGCTGCACTCAGAAAATTACGAAAGAAGAATATAGCTTCATCATAATAACCTTGTGAGTGGGCTGTTACTAATGGAGTATCATATTCATCTATTAGGATAATTACTTTTTTTCCATATTTTTCATACAAATGCTCTGATAAATTTAAAAGTGAATTTTCCTGTGCATCTCTTTTTTCTTCTAAAATAAGTCCATATTTTTTGTATTCTTTTTTTATCAAACCTATAAATTTTTCTAAGCAAAGCTCCCAGTTATTGACTTTTATATCTTTTAAACTGATATATATAACTGGATATTCACCTTGATATATCATTTTATCTGTATTCGAAATATTAAGATCATTAAATAAATTTCTATTAAGCTCTCTATCTTCTATGTTAAAGAAATAGTTAAGCATTGACATATTTAAAGTTTTTCCAAATCTTCTTGGTCTTGGTAATAGTGTTACTTCGGATTTCTTATTCAATAATTCATCTATGAACATTGATTTATCAGCAAAATAATAGTCATTTTCTATTATTTTTTTGAAGTCATCTATTCCTGCAGGTAACTTTTTCTTAACCATCTTTTTCACCTCATTAATATATTTTCTTTAGTATATCACATCTTCTACTCAAAATTAACACTTATCTATTCTACTGTGAAACATGAAATTCTCTAATTCTTGATTATATTCTGTAGTTCCAACTTCATATTCAAAACTTTCCATATATTCTCTCTCTGCTTTTTGAAATTCTTCCATCGCTTCATCTAAAGTTTCAAAACATCCTCTAAACTCTAGTTGATATGTACCATTATAAGTACTTACTACATACATAAATTACCTCTCTAAACTGTTTAAAATCAATTTTAAAGCCTATCTTATTTGTAACGAGTATTTGTCTTCTAAATGTACTCCTTTTATGTTTTTACCCTGTTTTAAGAGTTCTGACAACGTCCTTTTGTCTGGTACTAATTCTATTTTCTTTTGAATATATTTTTTAGGTATAAGATCTAAATTATCTATTGCAACTGAAACACTTTTTCTAAGTCCTAAGTTTCCTAATTCTGTTTCAATTTTATTTTTATCTAAATTTAAAAGAATGTCTGTAAGATACTTTTTCAAGTTATTAACTTTTTTTTCTTTTTGTTTTCTAAGCTTTTCTAATCTATCTTCTTCTTGTGATAGTATTTCAACTTCTAAAGAAATATTCCTAATATATTTGATAATGTTACTACTTTTATTTTCTAGTTCTTCTTGTAAAAACTCCATAATATAATTATAGTTTTCTCTATCACTCTCATTCTGATCTGACTCTAAGAATATATCTAACGTATCTATCATTCCGTTTACAATTTCATAAGCTTTCATAATTTCCTCCTAAATATAAAAACCTCTGGAAATCTCCAGAGGTCTATTGTTTATTATGCTATTTTATTATTTTTCATTAAATATTTGCACGCATTTACTATTTTTACATCTTTGCTATTTGTTATCAGATAAATTAAGTAATCCTTGTTTTCTTTAAGAATATCTCCTAAAGTTTTTCCTTTGTATTTTCCAAAAGTTATTTCTATTCTTTTGGCTTTTTCATCTTTTGGCAGATCATCTTTAATTTCATTAGAAATATTCTTACTTAAATTTAATGTTGGAGTATCTTTAAATATGTAACTCTTTCCTTTTTGTTCTATAGGATACCATCTATTTTCAACTTCATATAGATACCGACCTATTCCCCAAACGGAAGCAACTCTTTTAAAAGCACAACTGATTCCACCTTTAATCGACTCATAGTCTGTAACTCCCGATCCATCTTCTTTTGCTATCCATTCACTATCAATTCTTATTTCTAGAGTTGCAATGAAACCCCCAGTTATTTCTTTGTAAGATACTCTCCAGTTATTTAACCCCACAGTATCATCAAGTCTATTTTGAATTGCTCTTGCTTGAACATAGGCTAAAGCTAGACCTTTTGTTTTATCCGAATTAGTAGCACCAACTCTAAATTCTAGTTCTTCATCAGAGAATGGTTTTTCTAATCTTTCTTTTAATGTTTTTACATCCATAAGTGACCTCCTTAAAATACTATAGTTTGGACTATCACTTATATAATATATAATCATTTTTTATTAAATTATTCTATAAAATTTAACTCCAATCATCGTCATCATCGTCATCATCGCTAGAATCATATTCATAGTTATTATATTTATTTAGATTATTAAAAGTACTTTCATAGTTATTTAAAATAATTTTATATTCATTTTCATTAAAAAAATTAACATTAGGATTATCAAGAAAAGCTTCTAAGTTAAAGTCAAGTTTAATATTTTTAGTTTTAGATTTAGGATAAATATTTAAAAAATTATTGAATTTAAAGAAAGGTTCTTTAAATTCAAAATCATAAATATTCATAGAATCTATTGATATATATTTTTTAGTTAATTCAATAAAAACTTTAAAATAAAAATATAAATTAGAGTCATATTTTATTGAATTAAATGTAGTAATATTGGATATTGTTGATCTGATAAGTCTAAAGTCATTTTGCTTTCTATAATAATAACTACTAATATAACTATCATTACAATTTTGAAATTTTTTATTATCAAGTTCAAATAGTTCTAACTCTGAAATAAATTTATTATATTCTTTTAAAGAATCGGATTTAATAAGACTAAAATTTTTACATTCAATAAAATTAGATAAAAGACCTTTAGAATTGATAGCAATTTTATATTTATAACCATTATAAATGAATATAACTCTATTTTTCTCTAAGTGGTTTTGCTCAAAATTAAGATTGGATTTATCTAATTTTTCCTCCAATACAGATTTTATAAAATCTTTGCTTCTATCTTTTTCGGAAATATTAGTTAAAATATTAGTTAATTGATTAATTGTCATATTTTATCGCTAATTTAGGTAATATCCTAATTAACTCCTCCTTATCTTTTGTATAATTTATAATACATAAATTTTTATCAAAATCATCTTTAAATTTTTCTAATTTATTTCCAATATTAATTCTATCTATATTATTAGGAATAAAGAAATTCGAATACTGTTTTGGATAAGTTTCATCACTACTTTTAAATATAAAATACTCATGTTGAAGTAAATCTAATTTTATTTCTCTTAAATAAACTTCTAGCTTTTTATTGTAATTTGAAATCTCATTTTGTAAGAGTTTTATAACTTTAGATTGTTCATTTACAGTTTGTTTTAATGAATTTATTTGTCCTTCTTGGTACTTTAGTATAGAGTTTAGTGTTGATTCTAAGTTTTTAAACTCTTCTGGAAGATTAAGACTAATAGATGTATTTAAAATATCTTTCCAATTTTTAAATAATCTATAATTATTATAAGGTTCTGAATACTGTTGAATAATATAGTTTTCATTGTTTTTTAAGATAGGTATAAAGTATTTTTTTTCATCTTCTTTTAAGTTTGAGTATAATTCATTTTCTTGTTCATTTTCAATTCTACCAAACCTATTTAAAGGAATCTTATATATTTTGCCTTCATCAAAGAATTTTAAATGTAATCTATTTTCATAGAAATAAACTTTATCAACTTCATTTAGTGTTTTATTAGCAATATGTCTAATATCTTCTTCAATAAATTTTAAAGCTAATTTTTTAACGTCACTATTAAAAAGATTGAAAGTTTCATTTCCTAAGAAGCTTCTCCCAAATAAAGCAATGTGCTTTATAGCATTTAATTCAAACTCTGTATAATCTTCGTTTGGATAAATCAATTTTATAAGACCTTCAAGAGTTGCATTATAGTGAGAAATAGATCTAACTGTATCTTTTGGATTAGCTATAGTTTTAACTTCTAAAGATATTTCTCTAAGTAAACTTAAAATATGTATGAAGTAATTTATATTCAAAGATTTTTCTGAATACTTTTCTAAATAATGAAATTGTTCAAATTTAAGATGCCATCCAGGAATAACAAAACTTATTCTATCTTTAAATGGTGACTGTCTAAAGGCTTCAGGAAAGAAAGTAAATAAATCTATTTTATAATTAGGATTAGTTAATAGATTTAATTGTTCTTCTTTAAGGTTACCTACAAAACCAATTGAAACAGAATTTATTATATTAGCTCCATTTCTTCCAGAATTTCCATCAGCTAAAAAGCTACGTAGTTTTGTTGCTAACTCTGGTGATATTGAACTTCCCTCAGAAATTTCATCAAATACTACAACTTTGTAATTACTTAAAATTCCTAAATCATTCTTAGATTTAGCATCTCCAAATAGCTTGGATTCTGTTAATGAACCTGTTGGACAATATGCTTCTCTTGAAAATTTTTGATATGTAGAAGATTTTCCAGTGCTCTTATCTCCTAATTCAATAAAGTTAAATGATTTCTGGCAAAATGGAATTATTCTAATTAATAGTATTATCTTCTCCATAAAAGAAAGATTGAACGGTTCATATCCAAATGTTCTTAAAATTAAATTGACTCTTTCACTAACAGAGTAATTTTGAACTAGTTTTTTCCAATCCTCAAGAGAAAATTCTTCATTAATAGAATCTTCTAAATCATAATATGTTGATAAACGATCTAGTTGTATCTTTTGGGTAATAGAATGTTTATTAGGGTTAAATGCAAAAGTATAGTTTGGCATACTTAAATCCTCTCCTTGTGTAGGGTTATAAAGCAAAAGCTTTTAAATAAAGAGTATCATAATATATCAAATGAAATCAAGATATTCTATCAAATAGAGATTTAACGTTTGAGTAGCTCTTGAAACGCTAGTATAGACCATTCAAATTATATATTTTACATTGCTATTTTAGAAGAATACAATGTAAGAAAATTAGCTGTGATTAATATGGGAGGGTGTATGAGACCAAATATTTTTAAATTTGCTACAAGTGAGCTATCACAAGATGCTCTTATATGCTATGTATTAGATTATTATAATGACCTATTTAAAGATAAATATCCGTTAGAAAATAAATTTGCAAGATATGTTATTAGTGAAATTTTAGAAAAAATAGAAATTAAAAACCTTGAAATAAATAGTTTAGAAGTAAAAAAGCAATTTATGGCAATAGATATTTTATTAATATTAAATGATAAAATTTATATAATAATTGAAGATAAAACCTTTACATCTGAAAGAGAAAATCAGATGAATGGCTATAGAGAAAAAATTATTAAACATTACCAAGCTAAAGAAGAAAATGTGTACTGTATTTACTATAAAACTGGAGACGAAAGCTATAAAAATATTTCATTGATCCAAGAAGGAAAGAATATAAGAACTTTTTTAAGAGAAGAGATTATAGAAATATTTGATAAGTATGAAGGAAGTAATATCATATTTCAAGATTACCTATTAAATTTAAAAGCTATTCAAAATGAAAGAGATTCTTTTAAAAGTAAAGATTTAAGAAAAGATACCTTTACTTGGAATGAAGTTATTGGATTTTATAATGAATTAGATAAAGCTTTTGTTAAATTAAGATCTGAAGGAATAATGCCTAAAGATATTGATTTTAATTGGCAATATACAGCTAATCAAAAAGGTGGATTTATGTGTTACTATTTTGAAAATGTCCTTAATTTTGATAATTATGGTTATTATTTGCAGCTAGAATCTAATTCAATACCAGAAAAAACCATTCAAGAGAATTTGAAATTTGTGTTTAAAGTTTGGAGTGACAATAAAGATATTTCTTTATTGTATAAGGGGTTAGATATATTAACAGAAAATTATGGAGATACAATAGTAAAACCTTCAAGATTTGCTCGTGGAACTTGGATGACACAAGCAATAATAAAAGATTATCTAGTAATTAATGAAATTGGAGTAATAGATGTTTATAAAACAGCAATAAATATAGTTAATTGGCTAGAAAGTCTTAGATCTTTAAAAAGTAAATTATTCGATATTTCAAGGGAGTGATTCTTAAGTATAAATTGATTTTTATATAATAAAAAGAGTATACTTAATTTAACGATAAATAATTGGAGATGTCAAGTTTCCAAGAAAGAGCTTTAGAGTCTAGTCAACTTTTAAGGCTCTTTTTATTTTTTATAAAAGTTTAAAAGAGTTCTATATTTTATTTGAATTTATGCTATGGTTTAACTGTAATTAAAAAATGAGAGTGAATCAAACCAATCGATAAAAGTCAATTTGGTATAATTAAAATAGGATTATTTGAGTCTGATTCTAAAGACTAACAAATAGAAAAAATAGATATAAAAAAGTATATATAGTTTCGATTAAAAAAATTTGACTAACCTAAATAAAAGAGGTATACCCTAGTAATATTATCATAAATTAAATTGTAAAAGAGGTGGGGTTATGGAAAAAAATATTAAATTATTATTAGGAAAAATCCTGGGTGAAATTTATGAAATGCAGGGATTTAATTGTGTTGTATCTCCTGGAACTGTATATGGACTTCAAAATGGGTTTGAATTTATATTGGATGAAGTTATAGGAGATTATAAAATAACAACTGAAGATTATAAAAATTTTGTAAGTATATTAAATCCTATTTATAATAATAAAGAAAATTTATCAAAATTTAATGGATATTATGACATAGAAGAGGAGATGAACAAAGTAGGGATAGATCGAGAAAAAGCTATCCTTCTTTTTAATTACTTTAATAGAAATAATTGTTATGAAGAACTTATTAAAAAATTAAATTCACCAAATTCTCCAAACGAGCTAAAGACATTTAGATAAAATTATACTAATTCATCTAAAATGGGGGTATCTAATGAAAAAAAGAGTAATCAGTTTATTTTTATTTATATTTTGTATTGCTTTTGGGACATGGGAAAAAATAGATGTAGTTGATGAATTTGGGGATAAAACAGGACAAGTAACAATGGTAAAAAATGTAGATTTATTTCAAGGATTTAGACTTCTTAAGAATAATGATGATTCTGTAGTAATGGATGTAATGATAGGTCCTCAAGCTCAGGTAGGAGAAGTGTATCCTTTAAAATTAAAAATAGATGGCGGACAAGTAATCGAAATTGAAGCTGTTGCAGTATCTGATAGGCTTCTTAGATTATTAGTTGATGAAGAATTTTTTAATAGCCTTAAAAAAGGAAATAAAATAGCAATTGTAGCCTATAATACAAATGGAGCACCAATGAATATGATTTCTGATTTAATGGGGTTTACTAAGGCATATGAGACAATAAAACAAACTCCAAATATGAATGATAATAAAAAAATTAAAATTGGAGAAGAGGAATTTATAGTTTATTATCCTAATGGTCGTGTTAAAACTTATATTAATGATTATCTTGGTGACAGTGAATACGCTGATGAACCTATAGATTTTATACCACTAAGAGCACTTTTAAAAGAAATAGAAGAGATGGTTAATGAAAATATAAAAGCTAAAACACAAGATCATATTTGGCAGCTTGGAGAAGGTTTAATTCCTCATTTAAAAGGATTATCTTATTCTAAGAACTTAAGTGAAGAAGAAAGAAATGAATTGGATAGCCTAACGGCAGAAACAAATGAACTAGTAGAACGGTATCAAAATGCTTTTAATTAAAAAAAAGAATGGCATAGACTAGACCATTCTTTCCATAAGTACTTAATCACAATATCAGAGCTGATAATTGTTTCAGTTAAGTATAACATGGTTTTCAAAAAATAGAAAGAACCTCTGGGGGGGGGGAGAGGTTCTTCTTTGGGGGGATTAAATTATACTTATAACACTTTTCATATTAACTTAGACAACTCGTTACATGAAAAAAGTTTGAAGAAATATTTTTTTATAAAAAAGTAGAGGATGAAAAACATCGTTTTATTTTGTAAGTAGATGATTTCTCTACTATATACTAGATATATAAACCTTTTATGCTTAATGTTCATTTTTTCCTTCTAGGGGTTCCATCAGGAAAACGCGGAATAACAACGCTAAGGATTTTGGTAATCCTTTATAACACCTTTGTTTTCAATGCGTTTTGGCTATTTTTCATTAGAAAAAAATTTCAGTAACCTTTATGAGTGATATATTAGATTTTTAATGACAAAAAGATAAAAGGTCCTCTGGGGGGGAGTGAGGACCTTTTAGGGGGGATTAAACTTTATTTATTAGCATTTTATAATATTTTGACGTAAGAGTTTTGAAAAAAGTTTCACAAACTCTATTTTTTTAAAATTAATTTTTTTATTAAAATTGAGGGTATGTATTATGTCGAACACTTTTTTTGAAGGGTCTTAAAACGCCTCTCAGAGCGTCGTTTTTTAGAATAAAAAAAGTGTAGAAAGTGAGAGCCTTCTACACAGGTATTTTTAATCATTTTTCTTGTTTTCTAGTTCATTCCAATCGTTAATCAATTTATAAAATGTACTTTTTTTAAGTTTTAATATTTTCATAGCTTCGACACCAGAAATCTCTCTAGTTTTCCAAAGCGGATAAATCTCTTCCCAGTTTGATGGAAAAGGTATAGGTTTACGCCCTTTATACTTTCCAAGTTCCTTTGCTATCAGTATCCCTTCTTTTTGACGCTCTAAAAGGGGTCCCGTCAGGAAAACGCAGAATAACAACGCTAAGGATTTTCCTGACCAGCTATAAACCCTTTACTTTCAAAGCTTCAATCTATATTTAACTCTTAAAAAATTTTAAATATTATTATTACAAAGAAAGATAGTAATTCTATATATCGTTTGTCCTACTTTTATTTTTGAATAGCTAATTCCTTAGCTTCTAATATAGCTTTATGCAATTTTTCTTCTAATAATTTTTTAGGTGGCAAACTTGCTAAATATTCAGAAACTCGTATATTCCCTTCTGTAAGTCCTAAAAGCTCTATCTCTTCTGAATCCTTACTTGCACAAAGTATTATGGCAATAGGTTCCTCTTCAAATTCTTGCTTTTCATACTTACTTAGCCACTTAAGATAAAGTTCAACTTGTCCTTTATATTGAGGTTCAAATTCTCCTAACTTTAATTCTATTAAAACTAACCTTCTCATTTTTCTGTGATAAAAAAGAAGATCTAAATAATAATCTTTATTTCCTATTTGAATTCTTTTTTGTCTTCCCATAAAGGCAAAATCACTCCCAAATTCTAAAAGAAATTTCTCTAATTCTTGTAAGATTCTATTTTCTAAATCTTTTTCAGAATAACTATTTTCTAGCCCTAAAAAATCTAAAATATATGGATCTTTAATAAAAAGAGATTCGGTCATTATTTTCTGATTAGATAAAAGTTCTAAATCTTTTTTTATTGTTTCTTCTGGCTTTTTAGAAATTGCAGTTCTCTCAAATAACATTGAATTAATTCTTTCTTTAAAAACTCTAACAGACCACCCTTCATTTATAGCCATTGCTATATAAAACTCTCTTTTTAATTCATTTTCTATTTTAATTAATTCTACAAAATGTGACCATGATAATTGTCGTGACAGTGTCGCGACATTCTTAAAATTTTTAAATGCCTTATAGAACTGAATCATCCTTAATAGATTACTTCTACTAAACCCTCTACCATATTCAAAAGCTAAACGTTTAGATAATTCTACAACAATATTTTCACCATATATTTTATCTGCTTTATCTAAAATATCTTTTTGAATATATTCTCCTATTTTCCAATATAGAATTATTAGCTCTGAATTTATGGCTTTTAAAGTACTAGATTTTGAAGTCTCGATTAAGCTTATGATATAACTATAATTTCCCTGAATGTCTAAATTCTTTATTTCGTCATTTTCCATAATATATCTCCATTATTATTTTATTATAACTCCCCTCTTTCTTTAAGAACCTTTTCCCATCTATATATAGTAGCTCTTGGAACTCCAAATTCTTTTGATAATTCAGTTTTATTAAATCCCTTATTATAAAACATCTTAAATCTATTTAAACTATCTCCTTTTAATTCAATGCTACCTTTTTTTCTTCCCTTATATTTTCCTTCAGCCTTAGCAATAGCAACACCTTCTCTAACTCTTTGATTGATATTTTCTCTTTCTAATTCTGCAACAGCTCCAATTATAGTTAAAAAGAATTTACCAATAGCTGTTCCAGTATCAATATCTTTATCTAAAACCTTTAGAGTAGCTCCTTTATCCTCAATTTCTTTAGTTATTTCTAATAAGTCCATTGTACTACGACTTAATCTATCTAAAGATTTAACAACTACTACATCACCCTTTTGTAATCCCTCCAACATAATTTTTAACTGAGGTCTTTCTTTATCTTTTCCAGACACTTTATCACTGTAAACAATATCAGCTTTATCATAAGCTAAAAGCTGTCTATCTAATTTTTGCTCAACGGTTGAAACTCTAACATAATACTTTATCATAAAAACTCCTTCTAATTTAATATTCTACAGAATTGTGATTTTTTTTTAATTGAGTAATGAAAGATTGTTCATCTTTAATTTTTTTGATATCAATTTTTCGAAAAAACCAACCATAAGAAAAGTGACCTACTACATACAAATTATTAATTAAATTATCATTTTCTTCATATTGTTTTTTAAGTTCAGAAAAAAATGGTTTTATGCTCTTAGAAGAAAATCCAACAATTAAAACATTTATTTTAGGATTTAATGTATGTAAGTCAAAAATAAGTTTAGCCATAGTTGAAAAACTATTTTTTAATAAATTTTGGTCTACTTTAGATAATTCTTTAGTTTTAACTGAATAAATTGGAGTTTTATTTAAACAAATATAATTTTCATTTTTCTTTAAGTTTAATTTTTTATCAAAAAACTTTCTTAAATTATTAGCGGCAGCTCCTTCTGAAAAATATTGTTGATTTTTGAACTCTGTCGTTCCAGGGTTATCACCGACAATAATCCAACTAATAGTATCAAAATTATTTACATTCTCTAAATCTTTATTAAAAACCATTTTATCGCTTAATTTGGACTTGTTTTCAACATATTTTTTAAAATTCTTTATATAATATTGGTAATTCAAATATTTCCCTCCAAAATTGTATTATTAAATTTGTTTTTAATTTATAATACATTATATGTGTAGAAAAAGCAAGAAAAACAGTGGAAATAAGATATATTTTATATAAATTTCTATGTATTATCTATGGTACAGTCTACTTAATACACTGTCAAACAATACAAAAGAGAGTCCTAGTGGACTCTCTTTAAGTTCTATAAATTTCACTCTTATAATCTACTTCCAGAATTAATAAAGTAATCAGCAACTTAATTTAAATTAGTCAGACACTATCTGACTAATTCTATCTTAATTTTCTAGATAGCTTCTATATCATTTTATAATTATATTATGTCTTTAAATATCAATTCGTTCATTACTGCATTTTTCATACTATTTTCAAATGCATTCCTGAATACAGAATCGTTTACAAAGTTTTTATAAAGCTCAATTTCTTTTCTTCTATGTTCTCTCATGACATCTTCTAAAATTTTTGTGAATGCTAAATCTCGATTTTGAGTATCCTTGTTTTTAGCAACCTTCTCTTCATAATCCTTATGTTCTTTTATATCTTTCATCAAGGATACGAATTTTACTTTCTGCTCTTCAGGTGTAGCCTTCCATCCTTGAAAATATCGTTCATTGAAGTTTTTAATGATTTCATCAAGGTGATCCTTTTCCTCCTCCATACCATGGGCTCCCCTCATATTAGGGTTTTGAGGATCTACTTCTGCTTCAGCATCCTCCAAAGAAATTGTTACATTTAATTTTGTTCTTTCCAATCCATAGCTTGAAAGATCTACAGTCTCCAGAAGCTCATCCAAAAGTTCATCTTCTCTTGTCTTAACTTTTAACTTAGGAATTAGGAATTTTAAAAACCAGAAAAGTTTTTCCCAGTCTGGAATTTCATAAGGTATAATGGATGCCATTTGACTGTAAATCTTTACAAATTGCTTGGCCTTTATTTTGTAATCTATTTTCTCCTTATCCTCAAGCTCTAACTCCTCATTAAATCTTTGAGCAGAATAATCTATGATAGGGCTTAGTTCCTGGGCATCTACTCCGCTAAAATATTTTTCTATAAAATCTTCAACTTCATGCCAGTCATACACTCCTGTTTCATCCAGCTTCTCCTTTAAGTCATGAAGAATATTTATATCTGTTGCACCGCTTAAAGATGTAGCTGTATAGAAGGGATCAAAGGAATCCTTAATTTCAGCTGTTGTATTGAAAAAGTCCAAAATAAAAAGATCTTCTGTCTTCTTGCCAAGATCATTTGCTGAACGATTAAGCCTTGATAAAGCCTGTACTGCTAACACTCCCTGAAGTTTCTTGTCCACATACATTGCACAGAGCTTCGGCTGGTCAAAGCCAGTCAGATATTTGTTTGCAACTACCAGAATTCTGTAGTCATCGTTGTCAAATTCTTTTGAAGTTTCTGTTTCAGGAAAACCGTTAATATCAGTTTCCGTATATTCGATTCCATCCACTATTTTCTTTCCTGAAAAGGCTATCGCGACTTTAAATGGATTGCCATGTTCCTTCAGGTATTTTTCTATTGCCTTGTAATACCTTATAGCAGATTCGATATTCTGGGTTACCACCATTCCTTTAGCCTTGCCCTTCAGCTTCTTGGTGCTGAAGATTTTAGAGATGAAGTGCTCCATCATTATTTCAGCCTTGGTTCCTATTGTAGCTTTATTTGCCTCTACATAGATACGCAGCTTTCTTTGAGCCTTTTTAGAATCGAAGAGAGGATTTTCAGTTATTGATTTTTCTATCTCATAGTAACTCCTATAGGTTGTATAGTTAGCTAACACATCCAAGATAAATCCTTCCTCTATCGCCTGCTTCATTGAATATAGATGGAACGGTTTGAATTTTCCTTCTGCGTCCTGTCTTCCAAATCTTTCCAGCGTAGTATTTTTTGGAGTGGCTGTAAAGGCAAAATATGAAGCATTTCCCTTCATCTTTCTTGCTTGAATAGCTTTTAAAATCTTGTCCTGAATATCTTCTTCATTCTCATCTTCCTGACAATTTCCCATAGCCTCATTCATCTTTCCGGCAGCAGTTCCGCTTTGAGAGCTGTGGGCCTCATCTATTATTACGGCAAATCTTTTGCTACTCAGATCTGCTATACCATCTACTATGAATGGAAATTTCTGAATTGTGGTTATTATTATCTTCTTTCCATTCTCCAGTGCCTCTTTCAAATCCTTGGAGTAGTAAGCTGGAGCTACGATATTTTTTACTTCGGAAAATTCCTTTATGTTATCCCTAAGTTGTTTGTCTAAAAGTTTTCTATCGGTTACAACTATGACCGAGTCAAATATAGGCTGGTCTGCTGATTGTCCTTCTACTACTTGAATGTTCTCTGGGTAGGCTTCTATCAACTGGTATGCAGCCCACGTTATAGAATTAGACTTTCCTGAACCTGCAGAATGCTGTATAAGATAAGTTTGTCCTGCTCCATTTTTTCCAACATCAGCAAGAAGCTTCCTTACTACATCCAGCTGATGATATCTCGGAAATATTATCCTCTTCTTGCTTAGGGGGTCCGTGTTTTTTCCTTCTAGAGTCACAAAATGCTGGATAATGTTTGCTAAGCTCTCTCTGCTTAAAACCTCTTTCCAGAGATAATCGCTTCTGTGTCCAAAGAGATTTACAGGATTCCCCTTTCCATTGTTATTTCCCTTATTGAAGGGCAGAAAGAAGGTTTTTTTTTCGTCTAATCTCGTAGTCATATATACCTCGTCTGTATCTACTGCAAAGTGGACTATACATCTTCCAAAATTAAGAAGAGGCTGGGTTATATCTCTATCTTCCTTATACTGCTTTATTCCATGAACCCTTGCTGTCTGCCCCGTCCAAGCATTTTTCAGCTCCATGGTAATCACTGCTAGTCCATTAATAAATAGAACCATATCTATTTCCTGAAGAGGGTTCTTTTCGTTGTATTGCAGCTGCCTTGTTATACTGAACTGATTTTTCTGAAAATTTTCCTTTACCTTGTTACTACTACTTTCCAATGGTAGCTGATAAAACATTGTAAAGTGTGCATCGTCAATTTGGATACCCTTTTTCAAAACTTTTAAAATTCCGTCCTTCTTGATAATTCTATCCAGTCTTTCAAGGATTTTAAGTTTATAGTCCGAATGTTTTTTCAGCTTTTCTAGTTCTTCTTTATGGGTAGTCTCAAGGAAATTCCAAAGTCTTACTTCATCTACTGCATATTTCTTGTTGAAATCTCTTGGAAAACCTAGCAGATATCCATTTCCACCAAAAGAAAAACTTGTCTCTCCTATTTCATCCTCAACATGTTCTTCACTTATAATTCCAGTAAGAGCCCTCTGGATTGCTGATTCTAATGCCTGTTCGTTAGTCTTGCTTCGCATGATAATCCCCCACTTTTATTTTTCCTGTAACCGCATTATCTATAAGTATTTCCTTGTATTCCTTTAACTTCTGGATCTGCTTGTACTGTAATGAAACTACATTGTCTATTTTTTTAGATTCTTCATCTATAGGCCAAGCTCCGTTTTTTTCCCGAAATCGTATCATTGAAAACTGAGAAAGTTTAGATTTAAGTTCTTGTATATCATCTATTTATATGATACAATTTAAAAAAAATGGAGGTGAAAGATGAAGATAGACGCTAAAAATTAATCAAAATTAAATATAATTTTTGGCATCTAGTGAAATTTTCACTTTTTTGTAATGTAATTTTTTGCTTAACTGTAGAATAAGAAACTGACCATAGGATTTACGGAAGGAATCCCTTGAATTTTTTATACCTCTAAATTTTTAGGGCGTATGGATTTTTTTCAATACCATAAAGTCAGCTTGTCTTATTATTGCAATGTAAGAGTACAATTTTATAATATGAAAATTATGAAGACTACTGACTAGTGGTCTTTTTTTGTTTATCCAGATGCCAGAAATATTGGAGGTAAAGATGAGCAAAATAACAATAAACAGATTAGATTTCAGCTATGATAATCCTTATAAAGAGATATTTAATGATTTAAATCTAATTTTAGACACGGAATGGAAAACTGTTATTTTTGGAAAAAATGGAAGAGGAAAAACCACATTTATGAAGCTGTTGTCAGGGGAGCTAGTTTCTAGTAAAGGCACTATCTCCAAAGAGTGTGAAATCAATTTTTTTCCAAAAGAGATCCCGGATGAAACAAAAGACGTATTAGAGATTGTAAAAAATCTTATAGCTCCCTTCAAAAATTTGGAGGATACCATAGCTAAGGCTCTTAAAGATTTTCAGGGAGAAAATATAGAGATCTATTCTACAGCTGAAGAACTTTATAGCAAATACGGCGGATATACTGTAGAAAATAAAATCGAGAAAGAGATGGAGATGTTAAATTTAGATTTAAAAATGCTCTCCAGATCCTGGAATACTTTAAGCGGCGGAGAAAAAACGAAATTTCAGCTGCTCTCATTATTTCTTAAAAACGACAGCTATCCCATTATTGACGAACCTACAAATCATTTGGATATAGAAGGCAGGGAGCAGATAGCCAGGTATCTGAATGGCAAAAGCGGATTTCTCTGTGTTTCTCATGACAGAAATTTCTTAGATACAATCTCAGATCATGTCCTGGCAATGGAGAAAAATAAAGTTTACATTACAAAATCCAGCTTCCTTCCATATTATCAGGAAATGAAGAACAAGGAAATGAGCGCTATCAAAAAAAATGAGGAGCTGAAAAAAGAGATCAGATTTTTACAGGAATCTGCCAAAGAAAAAATAAACTGGAGCTTCAATTCTGAAAAGCAAAAATCCTCAGAGAGAAACTTATCTCCTATGGTAGATAAGGGTTATGTCGGTGCTCAGGCTGCCAGAATAATGAAAAGGGCTGTTTCTATCAAGAATAGAAAAGAAAAAGAAATAGAGGAGAGAAAAGAACTTCTTTTAGATCTTTCTAAAGAGCATTCTTTTAAATTTCTGAAAGAAAAAAATAAAGCAGATACAATCTTGACGGTAAATAATCTGAATATAAGCTATGATGAAAAGACAGTTATACAAAACTTCAATCTGACTTTAAAAAATGGGGAGCGTATCTGTTTAAAAGGCCCTAACGGATGTGGGAAAAGCTCTATAATAAATGCTATAAAAAAGAAAATTCCATATACTGGAATTATATTCATTCCCAATAATATAAGAGTTGTCTATCTGGAGCAGGAGTTTGAAGCAACATATTTAGAGCTCACTTTGAAGGAATATATCAGGGAGCTTGGAGAAGATGAAGCTGAGTTTAGGAAGCTGCTTTCCGCTTTTGGAGTTTACAGTGATATTTTAAACAAGAAACTAAAGCTATTCAGCGAAGGGGAAAAGAAAAAGATAAATCTGGCAAGCACAATGCTCAGAGAATCAAGCCTTCTTGTCTGGGATGAACCTCTTAACTATATCGACATGGAAATGAGAGAGAAGCTGGAGGAGATGATTTTAAAATACAAACCAACTATTTTATTTATTGAACACGATAAAATGTTTATAGAGAATATTGCAACTAAGGTATTCTATCTATATAAAAACTAAGAAAAAAGGAGTGTAATTATGAATTTGGGATTAAAAGATAAGGTTGTTCTTATAACGGGAACTAATAACCCTGAGGGTATCGGTGCTGCTACTGCATTAGCTTTTGCAAGGGAGGGGGCGAAGGTTGCGATGGTTTATAAAAAGCTTAATCATTCTTATGATAAAGACAAAATTGGCAGCAACGGATTTGACAGATATCACGAAGCTCTTTCCAGAGATTGTATAGCTCTTGAGGAGGAAATAAAAAAAATAACCTCTGACTATTTGATAATAGAAGGAGATATCAGGAAACAAGAAAATGTTGCTGATATCTTTGAGTCAGTTGAAAAAAGATTTGGTACTGTCAATGTTTTAGTTAATAATGCCTGCGGTTATCCTGTCAATGATACTATATTTACTATAACCGAGAAAGACATCAATGACGGATATGATGTTGATGTAAAAGGGCTTATATTCATGATTCAGGAATTTGTAAAAAGATTCAGCAAATTTTACGGATATTCTCCTAAGGAAACCTCACTGCAGGAAAGATTGGTAGATAGAAGTCTTAGCAAAGATTTAACGGCAGGAATACCTAAACTGCATGGAAGAATAATCAATATGAGTACAGATGCTGCCCAGGTAATGCCGGGAGTAATTGCCTACGGATCTTCAAAGGCTGCAGTTGAAGCTCTTACAAGATCTATTGCCATAGAAGTCGGACATTTAGGGATAACTGTAAATACAGTGGCACCAGGTCCTACTCAAACTGGATATATAGATACAGAATTAGAAAACAGCGTACTTCCTTCAATTCCTCTTGGAAGACTGGGAGAACCTGGAGATATAGCAGATATGATTCTATTTTTTGCTTCAGAGAAAGCTTCGTGGATAACAGGACAGGTAATAAAAGTATCTGGTGGACATGCTTTATAATTAGCTGAAAGTTGTTATAAACTTAATTTTTTTAAGAGATGGCATCATTTAGCAAGCGCCATCTCTTTTCTCATAAACTACAGTTTTTGAACCTTTAAATTTCAAGGTAGTTTTGAAACCAAAATTTTGATAAAATAGTTTCATAACTATTGCCAATAATATTTTCAAAATCTATGTATCAAAAACATATGTTACGGAGGCTATTTTAATGAAATTTGGATATGCAAGAGTTTCTACTACGGATCAAAATTTAGAAATGCAAATCAGTGCACTGGACAAATATGGAGTGGATAAAATATTTTCAGATAAAGCGACTGGAAAGAATATGCAGAGAAAAGAATTTGTTAAACTACTGGAGCAACTGAGAAAAGGAGACACACTTGTGATATTTTCTCTTTCCAGGCTTGGAAGAAAGACCAAAGATCTTATCGAATTGATAGAAAAATTTAATTCAGAAGGGATCTCTCTAGTGTCACTTAAGGAAAGCATAGATACCAACTCCCCGGTGGGAAGAGCTATGATAGGTATGATCTCTATCTTTGCAGAACTGGAAAGAGAACTGATTACTGAAAGAGTGAAAGAAGGCGTGAAAAATGCCAGATCCAGGGGAAGGCTTGGTGGAAGACCACGTTTAGACAGTGAAAAAGTAAAAGAAGCCTTAGCTCTCTACCATACAGAACATTATTCAGTACAGGAAATCATAAAGAAAACAGGAGTTTCTAAAGCCACACTCTACAGGAGACTTTCTGAGTTAGAGGATAAAAATGAAAACAACTAAATTTCGTTTTCTTACTGACAAGGAAAAGAGAGAACTTTTTATTCTTAAAACTGCAAAGAGAGAGATTGTAGATAATTTTACACTTACTTCGGAAGAGATTTCACATATTGGAAGACTCAAAAAACCCTATCTAAAAATAGGTTATGCTCTACAGTATCTTCTTTTAAAAAACTTTGGAAGACAACTTAATAATGATATTCCCTTGGAAATCTTAAGCTATGTAGGAGAGCAGCTTAAGGTTCAAGAGTTCAATTTAAGTAATTACCTCAGTAATGACATAACTAGAAAAAGGTATTTTGCAGAAATATCTGATACTTTGGGATTTTCAAGATTCAAAAAGGACAGCTGGATTGAAAAAACAGCTGAGAATATAGCTTTGAGAGCTTCAAATGGTTTAGAATCTGCTTTCTTGTTTCTGGATGAATTGAAAAAAACAAGAATTGTTACTCCCGGAATATCAACGATTGAAGATATTCTTTCAAAGGCATGGATAAAAGCAGAGAAAAAAATCTATGAAGAAGTCCTCCTGCAATTTAAAGACCGAAGGAGACTAGATACATTGCTGGAGAATAGTTCTGATCCAGAATCAGTTTTTTCTCAGTTAAAAAATACTTCTGTAAATATCAGCTCGACTGGAGCTAAAGAGCTGCTTTCCAAGATAAAGTTTATAGATGAAATAGATTGTAACTGTGATTTAAGTTTTCTATCAGAGTCAAAAATATCATATTTTCTGACAGAAATTCAAAAATCTGATAAGTTTAGAATCCAAAGATTTGCAGATGAAAATAAGAAGTATGCTTATCTTGCCATGTTTCTGTATTTCAGAAGGCGATACTTTGTTGATATGGTAATAGAGGTCACCTCAAGTTATGCCCATAAGGTACTGAAGCGGAGCCGTAAAAAAACTCAGAAGCAGAATGCACTTAACTTTCAGAATTACAGAAATAACTCCAATAGACTCAAGGATATTCTGAAAGAGATTATTGAAATTAATGAGTTCGATGAATTCAAGAAGTATAAGGATTCTCTGCTGCCACTGAAAGAGGAACTGGACTCCCAGGAAGATGAGATGGAAGATATAGATTTTCTTCTTAAATCTCATCACAGCTTCAATTATACCAATGAGCTGCTGGAATGCATAAACTTTGATACGAACACTAAACCTGAACTTGTTAAGCTTTTAAACTCCTTTCCCACATATAAAAACAGGAAAAGATTAGAGATTAATATCAATTTTAGCAGCACACAGTGGCAGAGATACATCAAAAAATACGACTATAGCAAAAAAATCATTGAGGTTGCCTTGCTCTATACCATTCGTGATAATATAAGATCCGGAGATCTTTTTGTAAGGGAAAGTGCAAAGTACAATAGTTTTGACCATTATCTCATTGAACCAGTAGAGATAGGAAGTGATGATGAGGCAGTTAAATTTCTTAATGAAATCAAGAATTCGTTTATTCTTCCTAAAAATTGGATTTCAATTTTGAGATAGATAAAGATGAAAGAAATTTCTTCAGCGACAAAATCTACAGCTATTTTCCTAAGATTACCATGACTGAAATGATTTATGAAGTGAACACCTGGACAAATTTTTTAGATAGCTTTAAAGAGAACTCACAACAGGGTGCCACTGGAAAACAAAAATCCATAGTAGCGACTCTTTTAGCTAATGGACACAACATAGGTTTTTCAAAGATGGCTGTATCGAGCTCCATCGATGAAGGAGTTTTGAGAAGGACTAATGAATATTATTTTAATCATAGCACACTTTCTAAAGCTCAAATATCCCTTGTGAATTATCATCATTCCCTTAACATAGTTAAAAACTGGGGCGATGGTGGAAGATCTTCATCCGACGGGATGAGAATCCCTATAAATTCAAAGACTATCTATGCAGACTACAATACTCATTATGGGAACAGAGGCGGGGCAATCTATAGGCACATAAATGATCAATATACTCCTTATTACGTCCAAATGCTTCAAGGCCGTGACAGCAATCATGTTCTGGATGGGCTGCTGTATCATGGAACAGATCTCAATATCTATGAGCATTCCACCGATACCGCCGGATATACTGAGCAGATGTTTGCCTTAACATATCTTTTAGGTTTCAAATTTAAACCGAGAATAAAGAACGCTGAACAGCAGCAGCTTTATTACTTTGATAACATATCTGTCGGAGATGTTCTGTTTAAAAAAATTAACGAGAAGGTAATAATTGAAAATTATCATGAAGTATTGAGGCTGGTTGAATCTATCAGAAGCGGAAAGGTGAAAGCTTCTCTTATAATGCAGAAAATAGGGTCCTACGCCAGAGATAATGCTATTGCAAAGGCTCTTAAAGAGCTGGGTAGAATTTTCAAAACTATCTATCTTCTAGAATATTTTACAGATAAAACTCTTAGAAAAGAAGTTCAACAAATGCTGAATAAAGGGGAATCTATAAACTCAGTTGGAAGAATTCTACACTTTGGAAAAAATGGAAGAATAAACGAGTCCACGATAGAGGATCAGCTGGAAAAAGCCAGCTCTCTTAATATCCTTCTTGGAGTTCTTGTAGCCTGGAACTCAAGATATCTGGAAAAGGTTCATAAAACTGTGAAAATGGAAGATTGGTTTGATGAAGAGCAGTTTAAAAGAGTCAGTCCTCTTGGAAGCAGCCATGTAAATTTCTTGGGCAAATATATCTTTGAAGAAGAAAAAATTGTGAGTGAAGATGGTTTGCGTCCATTAAAAATAAAGTCTTAGAAGATTTCTAAGGCTTTATTTTTTCAATGATATGATTTCGGGAAAAAAACGGAGCTTGGCCTATATAAGAAATTATTCTTTCTTGTTCTTCTAGAGGGGGAATGATAAAAGGAATTTCTTTCATTCTACTTTTTGATAAATCCCATTGTCCTATTCTTACTCCATCAGAAGCTTTTCCAAAAAACGGAACATAAATTTTACTTCTAATTGCTAAGTGGAAAAATTCTGGATTGATATCTTTTATTAATTTAAATATATAATATGCTGGACTTACAATTCCAGTATACTCTGAAATCCCATAAGAACCCTGCCAAGCTTTCATTTTATTCATTCCAAATTGTCCTTTTTCAATCATTTTATAACCGGATAAATCATCTGGAATAAAATTATGATTCTCTTCCATATTTTCAATATCTCTTAAAATAATACCTTTTTCTCTTGTTATTGAAAGTAATGGTAAGTGAGTTTTATCTTTTATAGATATAGGTGATAAAATCTGTTTTAATTTGCTTATTTCCCAATGAATAGGAATTTGTCCTAACCATTCATCTCCAGAATCCTTCATTTCTACTTCTGGATTCAATCCTTTAGTCACAGTATTTTGAACTATAACCTGTTTTCTTTCATTCAAAAGTTCAATAAGCTTCTCTTTTTGAGTTATAGCTTTGTCTATCTTATTACATTTTTCATCAAGAAATTTAGTGATAGCAACTTGTTCTGAATATTTTGGTTTTAATGCAAATATTTTTAATAAATCACTCCGGTTAAGTGTTGATCGAACACCCTGGCCAATTTTATTGTATACTAAATTTAAATATAGTGAATAATAATAATAATAGCTGTATTTTGGTAAAAATCTTTTCCTATTATCATTCTAATATAAGCAGGACTCATTATCCCTAGTTCGTGTACTATTCCTACTCTACTAGTTTTTTCATTTTCTAAGTCAATTAATTTAAAAACCAAATTATCTTTTTCAAAAATTTGATAACTTCTATAATCTTTCGGAACTAATCCTTCAGGATCATCTATATCATTATTTACAACTCCTCTTAAAGTAAGCGATAAAATATTATCACACACTTTTTTAGAGTTTATTTTTTTTAAAATTTTATGATATCTTTTAGAAGGAAGAATTTCCCAATGTTTTGGTATCTCTCCTAACCACTCGACACCAGATTCTTTATATTCTAAATATCTTTCAAATTCTATACTTTTCATAGAGTACCTCCAAGCAGTTCCATGATTAGTCCTTCATTTTCTAATTCTAGTTCCATTATTTCTTTTGTAACTTCCTGGATATCTCTCAGTGGCTTATGATGGTAGAAATACTTATTGAAGCTTATCTCATATCCTATCTTTGTCTTATCTAGATTCATCCACGCTTCTTCTAGGTGTGGTTTTACTTCTCTTATAAAGTAATTATATATATTTTCTTTTAGAGGTATATTTTCGTAATCTTTAAGATCAGTTTCTGTTTCATAAATAATAAATTCTCTTGGATTTTCTGTAGAGAAGTATCCGTAATTTTCTAGTTCGTTAACCTTACAATCATATTTTTCTAGAAGTTCAAGAAGTTTCTCTTCAGAAAATTTTTCTTTCTTCTTTATAACCTTTTCAGCTCTCTCATCATATTCAGTTATAGCTCCATATATGGACTTCTTTTCTTCGGTAGATAGAACCAATTTTAGCTCCTTTATGGCTTTTTCTACTTCTTTTTTGAAGATATTAAAATCTAAATGTTCCTCTTCTCCAATATGTTCCATAAGAGTTTTTGCAGCTTCATATACCTTTCTTTGCTTTTTCCAAGTTTCTTCCGAGAATAAAGCCTTCTTATTTTTAGCATTCAGTCCGATATTATTCTTTTCGTACCAGCTTTCAAGTCCTTCAGAATTTTCATATACCTCTTCTCCATACTCTTCATAGGCTAATTTCATAGGTTCTATAATACTCTTTTCAAATCTCAAATCTTCGATAGCTTTAGTGCTGAATCTTGCCTTCAGCCTTTGTGGTCTTTCTATTGTAACCTTATTATATCCGAAATCAGAATTATCAAATATTTTGAAACTATGTCAGTTTCTCCTTTTCTTAGGATCTCTTTAAAATTAGTATAAATATCCTGTATTTCTTGGATGTGCTCAGATGTAAGCTCACAATTTTTTTTCCCCAGGTTTTTTCTTAGCTTTTTATATTTCTGGCTGGCATCTATCAGCTGTACTTTTCCTTTTCTGTGCTCTGGCTTATTGTTATTTAACAGCCATATATAAGTTGTTATTCCTGTATTGTAGAAAATATTATTAGGTAGCTGTATTATTGCTTCAAGCAGATCATTCTCTATAATATATCTTCTAGTATTGCTTTCTCCTCCCTCTGCATCTCCTGTAAACAAACTGGACCCGTTATGAACTGAAGCTATTCTGCTTCCTATTCCATTCTCAGAGGCAGGCTTCATCTTATTTACCATCTCCATAAGGAAAAGCAGCTGTCCGTCACTTGACCTCGGTGTAAGATCTGCTTCTTCCTCTATACCCCAGAAATTTTTAAGATTAGCTGTAAAACGTGGATCTATAACACTTTTTCCATCCTTTATATATTTTGCATCATTATTCCACGATTTACCATATGGAGGATTGGAAAGCATAAATTCGAATTTGTAGCCTGAGAATTCATCTGTTGCCAGAGTGGAACCTACCTTTATATTCTTAGGATCATTTCCCTTTATCATCATGTCAGACTTACAGATTGCATAGGTCTCGTCATTCAGCTCTTTACCGAAAAGATATACATCGCTCTCTGCTTTTATTCTTCCCTCTTCATCTTTGATGAAGTTCTGGGATTCTGTCAGCATTCCTCCGCTTCCGCAGGCAGGGTCATATACAGTTATTACAGAAGGGATTTTGTCCTTTATAGGCTCAAAAACAATATGAGTCATAAGATCGATAACCTCACGAGGAGTAAAGTGCTCTCCTGCTTCCTCATTATTTTCCTCGTTAAACTTTCTGATAAGCTCTTCAAATACATATCCCATTCCTAAGTTTGTCAGAGGAGGAAGCTTCTTTCCATCTGGTCCCTGCTTTTCGAAAGGTGTCAGATTTATTTCTGTAGATGTAAACTTTTCAAGTACGTCAAGTAGAATATCCTTTGAGGCCATATGTCTTATCTGCTCTTTTAATTTGAACTTGCCTATTATCTCCTTAACATTATCACTAAATCCGTCCAGATATTCTTCAAAATTTGCAAGTAATATTTGCTGTGAATTTGTTGCGGTATCCTGTAACTTCTGCATTGTCCATTTGCTTGTGTTGTAAAAAACATATCCTGTAGCTTCCTTTAAACCTGATTCGTCCCAATCAGCTAATTCCAGGTCTTCTTTCTGGAACTTCATCTCCTCTAGTACCTTCTCTTTGGTAGATTCTAAGAGAGTATCTAACCTTCTTAAAACTATCATAGGAAGAATTACATCTCTGTATTTTCCTCTGACATATACATCCCTTAAACAATCATCTGCTATCGACCATATAAAATTAACTATCCTGTTATGAACTGTGTGATCCATTTTTATACCTCCGTTATTTTTAATTTAATTAATCAGTATTTTTTATCTCTTCTATTCTTCCACTTTCCATTACCCAAATCAGAATATCTTCTGTCATCCTTAATACCAAGTGAGCATCGTATAACTTTACATCTTCCAAATACATTTCTCCATCAATTTTTGGTCCCTCAAGACTATGATCTCCTAAATCACTGGCCATTGAATAAACAGAATACATAGCCTTAAATCTTGTATATTTACAAGTATTTGAAATTAAAGGAGACTGATCTATTATGTCTTTCGGCTTTTCAATCAATTCAATATTTTTATCTGTACTAACTTTTTTCAATCCCATTACCCATTTAGTTTTATCATCTTTTGCTAAACTAAATAACCCCATTATTAAATTTCTACAAGATGTTATCGTTGCTATTTCATTTCCTGAAATATAATTTTCTAAAGCTTGTTCATATACTCTTCTAAAATCTGGATTTAAGTTATTCAACCATTCTGAAAGCTTAGATTTTTCTTTTTCCAACTCTAATGTTCCTGCAAATCTCTCCAATGAAATCTTTATACTATTTTTTTCTCTGACTATTTCTAAATCTAAATTTAGAATTTTTAAAGAATTTATAAATTCCTTAAAATCTAGACTCTGATTTTCTTCTAAAAACATATTAATATCGTTTTCTGGCAATGTCTTCAAATACTCTTCTATCAAGTAATACTTTTTACGATGAGTCGAAACTTCTTCCAAAACAGAATCTCTGTCTTCTACTATAAATTCTATATTTATTTCCTTAATGATAGATTTTAGTAAAAATAATAAACCTTTTACGTTATTCCCATTATCATAAAGCTTATTAAAAATCTCTTTTATTCCAATGTAATAGTCTTTAAAAAAATTATTATCATTTTCAAATGGTCCATTATAAGTATAAGGATTTAAATATTTTGAATATTCCTCATATAAATTTTCATATCCTGTATTAGAAAGAATCCTTTCCCATACCGAGTTACTACCAACTTTTAAAAAACTTTTATTTGCTATTACTGTCGCTATTTTTGATAAAGCAATTTTTTCTAAACTATCCACTATAATCCCCCCTATTTATCTTTATAATTGTTTTAGAATTTCATCACTGACTTTTTATTTTCTAAAGCTATCTGATAAGAATTCATAACTTCTTTTTCAATCTCTTTTATATTTTTTACTTCTTTCACCATTTCAATATATCTATTGGAATTCAAAATATATTCATTCTGAGAAAGCTCTTTTGTGCTTAGAAGTCTTGATATTCCAGGAATTTCCTTTCTTAATTTATATTCTTCTACAAGCTTATTTAAGTTTTCTTCAGTTATAGAGGTAACTCTTGTTAATTTTTTAAAGTATTCCTTTCCATCTAGAATAAACACTTCTTTACTTTTCTTCTCTTTGTCAAAGAAGATAATGCTTGTTGCTATACCTGTATAGGGTGCAAAAATTCCTCCTGGCAGTGATATTATCCCTGAAATAAGCCCCTCTTCAATAAGATTTTTTCTTATTAATTGATCTGCTCCTCCTCTAAATAAAATCCCTTCTGGAACTATTATGGCACCTCTTTTATTCATCTGTGAAACGATTAAAGAAATGAAGGAAAAATCTTCACTGGCCCTGCCTGGAATTCCCCAGTGTAGGTAATCCCTATTTCCATAGTCTTCCTTAGTAGATTTTATTGAGAACGGTATGTGACTTGCAACAACATCTGCATACTTCAATTTTTCATCTAAACTATCTTTAGCTTCAATCTCCCCTTCTTTTCCTGCCGTTTCAAGAAGTATTTTTCCAAAATCTAAGGCTTTTTCATTGATATCATATCCTATGATTTCTTTAGCATTTCTTCCAACTTTTATAGCAAGGTTTCCAATTCCAAAACAAGGATCCATCAAAGTTTCATCAGAAGATACCTGTAATATTTTATTCAGTATTTCAATAACTGAATCAGGAGTTGTAAATATTATGGGATTTCTTGCCACTATTTTGAATATTGACTGGATTTTTTCATAGATTATCATGTATCTAGATCTCACCAAGTCTTCTCCAAAATTTAATTCAGACTTTAATAAATCTGTCACTCTCCATATGATGTCTTTAATTTGAATTTCATCCATTTTTTTTAAAGATTTAATAATTTCATGAAAACTCGGAAAACTTTTAAAAACTTCTTTTAGCTGAGCCTCAAGCTCTAAATAAGTAGGATTTTGTCTTAACCTTTCCATATCTACATTCACTGCATATTTTGTCAATTTATAAGACTTCTTTATATGCTCCTTATCTCTATTAATATCATCAAAGAGTTTATAAAAACTAAATACAATACTTAACTCGATTATTTCATCAGAATTAAATTTACTTCTTAAAGAATCTCCTGTTTCATATAAAAATCTTTCCATATTATTTCACCTCATATTTAGCTAAAATCTTTCTTTCTATTAGTTCTTTCTTACTTTCTAAGTACTTTAGTGTTTCTTTCTCTTCATTTTCAAAAGCTCTAATTAAAGTTTGAAAGTTTTCCTGTTCTTTCAAAGAAGGACAATCAAATTCAAAATCTTCTAACGTTGATTTTCTTACTATCTTCATCACAGTCCCTGAAGTGTTTTTCTCGAAATATTCTTTAGCTTTTTCGGTCTTTAAAAGCCATTGTAAATATTTTGGATTCATTTTTTTCTCATTTACTCTTATTATAAAATACAACGAACTTGCCAATAAATTTTCATAATTTTTTTCTATTAGAACTACTTCAAATTTATTTCCCTTTGCTTGAAACACTATGTCATTCTTTTTTAAATATTGCTTTGGATTTATTTTTTCTAAATCTACTTCTCCTGATTTTAGTTGATCTTCTTTTATCTTATCATTTTCAAGACTTGAAGGGACCAATATTCTGATATTTCCTTTTTCTTCTATTGTTTTAATATTAGTTGGATTAATAAACTCTTTGACAAGACTTTTTAATTTAATCATCAAAAATCACACCTCCATATTTTTAAGAATATTTTATTCTGTTTTTATATGATAAGAATAACTTATGTTAAAAAAAATGTCAACTTATTTTTAAGAATATTTTATTCTGTTTTTAAAAAGGTTTTTTCTAATAAAATATATTTTAAAAATTTAAATTTATATTATAATTTCATCATAAAGATTATTAATCTCTTCTTCTTCTATTCCAATATATTTCAAGGTTTGCTCGATACAAGAATGATTTAATACTTTCATAATAATAGCAATATCTTTAGTTTTTTTATATGCTGTATATCCCCAAGTTTTCCTAAGAGAATGAGAACCTATTGGATATGATATATTTAACATGTCTTTTATTTTATTGAACTCTTTACTAACTCCATTATTTGTAAGAGGAGAATCAATTAGATATTTTCTATTATACCTACTAAGACTTTTAAAAATATATCCTTCTGTACTCGAATACCCAGTTGATTTATAATACATCTTTAATTCCTTTAAACTTTTTTGAACATTAGAATTTAAAATAACAACTCTTTTTTTTCTAGTTTTAGTTTCTTTTATTTCAATATATCTATTATCAATAATATCCTCAAAACATAAACTTCTTAAATCTGAAATTCTAAGAGCAACATTAATACCAATATTGAGAAATGATAAAAAAACAACTTTATTTTTTAATTTTAAAAACTCTCTAATTCTTTTTAAATCATCTTCTTTGATATGCTTCACTTCTTGACCTCTTTTATTTAACATAAATTTCTCCTTTAAAGTTATTAAATATCAATGCAATCATATGTTTAATATCTTCTAACTTGGAGTAAAACTATTTTTTAATACTTTATAGAATTTTAAAAATCTTAACTCAAACTCTATAAATAGAAAAAACAAGAGCTTTTAAAACTCTTGTTTTCACTGGATTTAATGCTACATATTCTATGATAATATCTACCATTATTTCTTCAATACTGATTTTAAAGTCTTTATATAAATGCTAGGTGATTTCTTCTTCTGCTCATTTAGTATTTCATAACCAACACCTTGTTTTTGAAGAATCTCCCTTGCTTCCATTTCCTCTTCTAAAGTTAATTCAGATTTTTTCTTTTTAGTAGGTTCTGCTTCATAGATAGCAAAATAGATCTCTATCTTTTCAATCTTTCTACGTCCCTTTCCTTTCGTTTCTTCAGGAAATCTGTATATCTTTTTCTTTTCTAATTCAGCTTTTGATGGTTTAATAATTTTATCGTTAATTCTTCCTAATGTATATGTTTTCGGAATTTCTAAGACATCTCTAAATCGATCTATTTCCATTACAAAATAACCTGTGCTTTCAAACTGTTTCAATAACATATACAATCTCTTAGCATACTTTCCATTTATGCCTTTTAACTCTGCATCTTCTAATAGTAGTATCTCCTGTTTTTTATGTTTTAATTCATTATCCCAATAGTCTAACTCTTTAACTGTTAGAGGTTCCTTTTTCTTAGCTTTATCTATTATGTGAATATCATGTTTATAGAAAAGAAAGGGAATAAATAGTGATGGTATCTCTATCTTCAAAGTTTCATCATCAATCTCTTGAGTTACAAATATACTTCCAGATATTCCATAACCTTTTTCTTTATCAATTTCATATCTTTTCGAAACTGTTAAACCACGAATAAACTCACTAAACTCCTCTTTAGTATAGGGTCTAGTTGTAGAAGCTTCCCATATTTCACGCTTCTTTATTGTGATAACTCTCTCTTTTATCTCTAACCCTTTATTCCACTTATTAAACTCTTTTAATAGCCATCCAAAAGCATTTACAAAAATCTCTTTTTCAAAGTATATTGGTAATCTATTTAGCTGTTTATTGAATCCAATTTTCCCCATTTTTCACCTCTAATAATATCTAATAACTCATTGTAACATAAACCCACTTTAAAATCAAAAGTGTTTATATAGGTTGCTACAATTTGGGGTTTATATCTACTACAATATAGGGTTTATACTCACTACAATCTGGGGTTTATGTTACTACAATTTGGGGTTTATAATTTCACACTACCCCCTTTCGACCATTGATTTTATTAACCTAGATTGGGGTTCATTTTTTCCTAATAGTCTTTAATAGTCTTTAATAGTCTTTAATAGTCTTTAAGAGTATTTAAATAGTAAAAAAACAAAAATAAAAAGGATGCTAAAAGCACCCTTACAACAAGTTCCGTAAAGCCCACTACTTTAGTGGTGGGAGTGTCAAATATCTAAGTTTTCTATATCAATTGAATCTAAAATTTCTTTCAATGCTATTAATTCATCTTTAGACAAAGTTATTCCTTTTCCCATTTTCTCATGGTCTTCATCCCAATCACGAATATCTATTTTTGGTTTTCTAGAATTCCAAGAGATTAGATTAACTTCTTTTTTCCATCCCTTAGCACCTTCTCCAATTGTTCCTAAATTTTCAATAATCTCAAATTTTATTTCTGCCATCTGCCTCTCCTCTATTTAAAATTATATTTTTTTAAAATAATTATAATTAAGCTATATTCCTAGTTTTTAGACAGTTCAATATATCAATAGGTATTTTGTCATACGTCACTTGCAAAATCTCTTTAAAGTATAAATAATCCGTTATACGTTGAAAATTGTATATGCACTCTTTATATCTCTCTACAAAATTTACTTCTTCCTCTAAAACATCTATAGTTCTTAGAAGTAGATTCATAATTTTTAATAACTTTGCAACCTCTTCCATAAAAACATAATCTATCTTTCTAAGCTCTAAATATTTATATGATCTATCCTCTTTATTTTCTAGTGTAACTAAAACCATCTCTTCTGTATCTACAAATTCTATGTCTAACTCTCTACTTTTACAAGTTACATTTTTTGTAAATTCTATAACATCTGATAGCTTATATGGATAATCTTCCGTTAGATCTGTAGTTATATACTCAACTGTGACCTCTTTACTCATAACCCATCTAAAAAAATTAATAGACATAGCTTCTAAAACTCCTCTACTTAAAACATCCATATTAAAATCATATGCTACATCTTTTGCCAGTTGATTTGATAATTCTAAAAAGCTTTCAAATCCAATCTCTTTACTAAAGGCTACATCTTCTTTTAGATAATTTTCTATTTTTGCTATGGATACAACCAGTGAGTCGAAGGCTAAGTATCTAAATTTTCTACCGTTATAGTGTTCAATTCCTTTATATATTTTAATTAAGGCATCTTTATCTAGTTTTCTTCTTGCTGTACCATCTAAAGAGTTAAGGTAGAACTCGTATAGGTCATCTATATTTTTCTTCTTATTCTTATCAATTTTTACTTTTAATTTTCTTGCCACAAATCCTCCCCTAACTTTTTTATATTATAACTAAAAAGGAAGCAATATCTCTATTGCTCCCTTTAATTATACTATTTAGCTACCTTTTCTGCTAGCCCTTTTCCAACTCTAAATTTAACTACTTTTTTCTCTGGAACTTTTATTTCCTCTCCAGTTTTAGGATTTCTACAAGTTCTTGCTGATTGAGTTGTAGTTTCAAACTTTCCAAATCCTAATACCGATAAATCGTCACCTTTTACTAGAACCTCTTCTAAAGTTGAAAAGAATCCATTTACCAATCTCTCAGCTTCCTTCTTTGTTGTTATTTCCATCTTCTCTTGGTATAAAGCTATAAACTCTTGCTTAGTCATAGTTATCTCTCCTTTATTAGTTAGTTTTCTATTTTTACTAGAGTATAGTCTATATCCTTCTTTTTTTCAATAAAAAACTAGTGTGAAATCCAAAAGTAGATTTGAATATAGTTCTAAAAAAATGACAATAATAGAACAAATAGAATATAGTTCCCCTTTAATCCTCAGGGGTATGAGACAAATCTTTATGTATATCTTATTCAGCCTATATTAGAAATATTCTTATAAAAAGAGTGGAATATTGATGAAAACTACTAAAAATACTCTTTTTAGTAGATATATTCTATATTTTACATGCATTCTACTATGAAAGTGAGTATAGAAGATGCTTTAGCATTTTTCTATACTCACTGAAATATATACGTGCTTTTTTATTTATTTCTAAATTATTGTGGAACTATAATATAATATAATATAATTGGAGGTTTTATAAATGGATACAATACAAATTAATTTAAAATTAGGGGATTACGAATTAAATTATTATGAGCTTGAAAGAGTTAAGTGGTTTATAAATAACATCAAAAGTAAATACGGATATACATTTTGTGATGTACTTAATTTTACAAATTCTAAATCAATTGGGATTAAAATTTCATATCCAAGATTTTTTTTTGGAAGTAACGTCTTTTTAATAAGTACAAAAGAACAGTGCTTTGAAGTTCAAAATTTTTTTTGTGAAGCTATACAGAAATTTGATCTTTTAATGAATGCCAATATAGTGTTACAAAGAGTTGATATTCCTTTTACTTACATGATACAATCAGATTTTGAATTTGATAGTTATGATAAAATCTATAAAATTATGGCAATGGTTCATAGAGAGAAAAGAAAATTAGGAAGTGCGAAATCATATTCTGATATTTTAACTAAAAAGTCAGAAACTTTAATTTATGCTGATACTAAAGATCCAAGTAGTTATAATAAAAAAATTATGATTTATAATCAATTTTTAAATACTTATACAAAAACTCCAAATAAAGAGACTTTTGATATTTATATAAATAAATATCCTAATTTAAAAAATAGAATGAGAATAGAAGCTTCACTAAAAATTAGTAGAAAACATTTTTCAATTTATAATTTTCAATCACTAGATATTGTAGGTTGGTATCTGCCTAAATTAAAGGAAATGATAGTTAATGACCTATTAGACTTTAATATTATTGAGAAAATTTATAATATGGACTCTGCTTTGTTATCAGATAAGTTAAATCTAGAAAGACAAAACAATAATTTTAGCTATGAACTTTTTATTTTAAATAATATTTCTGAAATCAATGATTATGAAATCTTAAGAAGGGCTATTAAAATAAATATACCTAATAATAAAACTAGAGAAAATGCAATTACCATAATAAGAAAACATTTAAAAAATTACTCATCTAATAAAAATATTATAATTATGGATGTATATAATGAACTATTAAAAATTAAAAAATGTGTTGAAGAATTTGAAATTATTTAATAATATTTGGGCGAGAATTCTCCCACCTCTTTAGGTGGTGAGATGAATCGCTTTTCTTTTATTAAAATGATTGGAAATATTATGGTATATTGACACTCCCACCACTAAAGTAGTGGGCTTTACGGAACTTGTTGTAAATATCAAATTAAAACGTTCTCAAACGCTCTAATTCACCTATATAGGGAAGATTACTATTTGATAGGGTATTCATAAAGCAACGAAATTTAAAGTATAAAAACCATCCCAATTATGGGATGGTTTATCTTTTTTCTATAAGTATTTTTCTAATATTTTTTCTATTCTTTGAATATCTTTTTCCAGTGTTTCTTTTTTCTTATTATCTAAATCATCAAAAGATATTTTCTTTAGCTTATCATTAATTTTTTCATATTCTTTTGAAAAATCAAAATCTACCATTGAAGCTATTTGAACTACTTCCATTTTATTTTCCATTACCATTTGCAATTCTTGCTTATTTTTTCCTTCATCTAAAAGCTTTAAATACTTTTTAATATCCTCTTCAGGTTTTAAACAAAGCTCATCAATCATCTTTTGTGGTAAAGTCATTAGAATATTTTTTCCTACAACTGTTTCTAGTTGTTCAAATAATCTATAACGTCTTTTATATCTTAGTGCTGTCATTTTATTGAATCCATTTTTATCTAACCACTTAGTATACACACCATCATACTGATTAGATCCACTTAATTTTTCTTCAACATCAACAAATATTTTACCTAATTCTAAAGCTGTTTTTGAATGTAATTTATATAATTCAGTCGATTTTTCAATTAAGAATTTATTTATTTCTATATCATCAGTTAATTCAAAAATCTCTTTAAAATTTAGTTCATTCTCTATAATTTCATTTGAAAAAATAGAATCATCTTTTGCTGGTAACAAGTTGTTACCAGCATTTTTTTCTGTAACTATAAGAGCTTCGTCTTTTCCATAAATACCTAAATCTAATCTTGAATCTCTGCTATTTGGTTGACTTCTTCTTGCTGGCATTTTTTTATTTAATTTCCCCATGAATAACCCCCAATATCTCATTTGTTAATTCCTCATACGCTATCGCTCCTGCTGAAGTTGGTGAATATGAGAAAATAGAACTTTTTACCCTAGATACCTCTGATAATCTTATGTTTTGTGGTATCGTTGTTTTCAAAATTAAATTATTATAATTTTCTTTTAAAAACTCTATATTATCATTGTGAACATATAATCTTTTGTCATATTTTGTTATAAATATTCCACCAATCTCTACTTTAGCACCTCTATTTTTTAATTTTTTAATTAAATGAACTGTATTTTCAGTTTTTCTTATACAAACATCTTCTGGAATCGTTGGTATAAAAACATAATCTGATGCTATTAATGCATTTAATGGTAAGCTTCCTTCTGTAGGTGGACAATCTATTAATACATAATCATACCCATTTAAATTTTCTAAACTATCTGTTAAAATATAATGTCTATCTTCTACTTTTATTCCTTCTACAGTACTTACAAGAGCTTCCTCATTTATTGTAGCTACTATATCAAGTTCTGGTGTTACAGTTATACAATTTTTTATATTTTCACCTAATACTAGATCTTTTGTATTTTTGCTTATCTCTTCTTCATCTAATATAGTATAAGTTAAATCACCTTGAGGATCCCAATCTATTACTAATACATTTTTTCCCATAGATTTTAATTTTGCTGCTATCGAATGGCATGATGTAGTTTTTGCAACTCCTCCCTTCATATTCATGATTGATATTACTTTCATTCAATCCGTTACCAAATACTTATAAAACTCTATAATTATTTTAATAAAATATATAAAGTCAAAAGTATCATTCCTTGTTCATAGAAGCCTGTTTCGACAAAATCTACTCCAGTTCGGTTGTGCTTCTCCGAAGGCTTAAATTCCCGCATAACGAGCGGTATCTGTATAAGTCCAGATTTAACGTGCCAACCATCAAGATTCTACTCCATGCCAATACCACTTTCGCAATATTCTGGATTCAACGACACTTTCTATGTTTTTTATTTTATATTCGCCCGATTGACAACTTATACTCTCTTTAGGTAACGTTTTCACCTCCTTTTTTTATATTATAAATTTATAAAAGTCAAAACTCATTTTTGAAATTTATAATTTTGTTTTAACTGTTAACAGCCTCCCTATATACCAATATTTTTTCTATTATATTTTATAATAGAAATTATATCAAATTCTTTTTAATTATCTCTTCTAATTTTTCTAAAGTTAAAGTTTTATTTAAGAAATCTCTCATACAATCTAATATTATCTTCTTTTTAATTTCTTCTAAATTTATATTTTCTTCTTTGATTAAATCTATATAAATATTAACATATTCATCCAAATAATTTCTTAATTTTTCTTTATCTGTGAGAATTATTAAACTTTCCTCAATAACTGGTTCCGATTCTTGTTTTTTTATAACTTCTACTTCTTTTACCAATTGAGGATATTTTTCTAAATAATCACAAATTAATTTTTTTCGACTTCCTAAAAATGCTAATTGTTGAACTTTTGTTTCCATTCCACATAATTTAATATATTCTCGATAAACATATCCTTCTATTCCGTTCTGAATTTCTAATGGTAACTTTTCAAATTTAGAAAATAGGATATTTTGGTTTTCTTTTTTTTCTGCTTCTAGTTTATCATTAAAGTTTAAAGTATTTTCTTTAAAATTTAATTTTTTATTTTCTACTATATCAATAATATCTTCTGCCCAGTCATTTTCTAAAGCTTTTAAAAAATATCCTCTTGGGCTCTTCAGAGATTTTTGTTTCGCCATATATAATGCTGTTTTTTTTACTTTATCTAAACCAAATTTTAATAAGGATTCGTATATAGTTTTAGGCATAGTTGTTAATTTTTTTGCTTCTTTAGGCATTAAATTAAAAATTTCTTCAACTAGCTCTGGAGTTATATTTTCATTTTCATTTTTTATTACTTCATGTTCCATATCACTAATTAACATATTTGATGATATTTTTTTAAAATAATTTAAATCTTCAAAGAATCTCTTTTGTTTATCAACAATACTAATTTCTGGAAAATGTATTTCAATTTCTGATTTTAACCAAGTACTATCTTTTAAAAAGTTATATTTTTCTATTAAGTTTTTGGCTACTAATTCTTTAAAAGCACCCTCTAAAGTTTTTATCGTTTGAGGTAAATTTCTTTTTTCAAATTTTAATGGAATTCTTTTTATTAGAAAGACAGTATCTATTTTTAAATAATTTTGGTTAAATCTTAATTTTTCAATAAGCATGTAAATAGTTCGTGCAATTGAAGATTTTAAATCTAAAAGCAAGCCACTATCATATACAAAATAACCTTTGTTTACCATATTATCGAAAAAATGATCTGATATTTTGATCCAATAAGCTTCTTTTATTCTCTTATCATTAAACTCTGTTCTTAAATGTTGATGATTTTTTTCTAATAAACTTTTTGCTTTAAAAGTTAAAATAGGAGTACTTACTTCTTCAGATATAACACCTTTATTTTCACTTGAATACATAGTATTTTTAAAATTATAGTTTGTAGATGATAATCTCATTAATGAATTCTTTATAACTGCTCCATAATTTTTTGAACTAATTTTAGCTTCTGTTTTTATTTCTGAACTTGTCGTATAGAACTCTTGTTTCATCCCATTTCTTTTCATGATTGACATTAAAGCTATAAAAATAACCTCTTCAGTTTCTCCAGGAATATACTCTCCTGCTGATGGAGTAACTGTTATAAATGTATCACGGTTTTTATTAAAATAATATGTTGTTATTTCATTTTTTCTTTTCTTAGTATTTTTAGAGAAAATAGGAAACTGTATTATATTTATATCCACTCTTACAAGGGATTTATTTTTTATTGAGTTTTCATCAATATAAAGTTCTTCTTCTAAATAATACGTTTCTCCTGTATCAATCGTTTCTGTTTCCATGTAATTATCTGAATCAAATTTTTTAATGTTTTTCATTGAAATCTCCTCTTAATTAATCAAAAATAAGAAATACTTATTACTAAGGTATATCTCTAAAATTTAACTTATTTTTTATAAAAAAACATCAATTTTTATGAAAAATATACCTCAGTAATAAGTAAAATAGCATTTTTTAGCATTTTTTTCAAATTTTTATGAAAAATATACCTCTTTGATAACGAAAACTATTGAAATACCTTAGTAATAAGTATGAAATACCTTAGTAATAAATATGAAATACCTCAGTAATAAGTATAGATATACCTCAGTAATAAGCAAAGTATACCTCAGTAATAAGTATAGCCTGTTTTTGCATTTAAGCCAATAAAATCAATGGTTAGATGCATAAAAAACACATGTATTTTTTGTACATAACAATATATACAATATAACAATATATACAACTATATACAATGTCGTCTACGAACTACTCAACTACTTAGAACTTCCAATTATTGAAGTAGGAGCTTCTTAGAAAGTATCTGAGTAACCTTAAAATAATTCTTAGACAACTGACCGTAAAACTTAAAAAAGCTATAAAACTTTATAATTTTGATTTTAAAGCACTTATATATTTCTAACTAGTATTTTATCCTAAAAAGTAATACAATCGTTTTTATGGCTATCTGATAGCTTTTAATCACCATTTAAAGCTTGGGTTTAATATGTAGTCATCATAACTAATAAAAATCTATATTTTCTATCAAAAACCTTGTTATCAAAAATTAGATCTTTTAACAGTGCTTGGGCAAGAATTCTCCCACCCTCTTTAGGGTGGGGTAGTTCATCCACTTCACAGAAAAATGCCGAGAAGCTAATTACTTTAATCATAAAATATTTAAAAAGCTATAATACTTTATAATTTTCATTTTAAAGCCATTCTATGCATTTATCTAGTATTTTAATACTGGTTTAGTCTATAATCGTTTTTAGACCTATCTCAGAGCTTTTAATCATCATATTGTACTATATTCCGTTATCTTTAGTTCAATCTTCTATTCTTAACCTAGTATTTTAACTCTTTTTAACTGTATTCATATAAATAAATCAATTTCTTCGACATTTTCCTAACAAAAAGAATGAGTAGGCAAGGGAAAGGATTAATATATATGTAATATATAAAGGGTATATATAAAAGAGATAACATAAATTAAATATATTAGATTTATAATCTAGTATAGGATTAGAGCCGTATAGGCAATAAATGTGATTAGCTTATGTTTCGGCAAATTTTTCATTTACTCAGCATATCTAGTATATTTATATAAAATATTTAATCTAAATAGGCATAACCCTAATAATTTATATAAAATTCTATATCTAGTATAATTAATCTATAATTACTTATCTTAATTCTAATTGGCTTATAAATCTAATATATTTAATCTATATAAACTAATCTCGATATATTTATATAAAATCCTAAATATCATATAATTAATCTATGTTATCTAGATATTAATCCTAAGTATATAATTTACCTAGATTATTTAATTTATGTTATCTCTTTTATATATACCATTTATATATTACATATATATTAATCCTTTCCCTTGCCTACTCATTCTTTTTGTTAGGAAAATGTCGAAGAAATTGCTCTATTTATATAAATACAGTTAAAAAGAGTTAAAATACTAGGTTAAGAATAGAAGATTGAACTAAAGATAACAGAACCTAGTAGAATATATCGATTAAAAGCTCTGAAATAGGTCTAAAAACGATTGCAGACTAAAATACAATAAAACAATAGTCAAATAGCTATAAACCCTTTAAAATCGAAATTAGAAACTCTGATAGACATGCTGAAAAAATGTAAATTGATTAAAATAATTGAGTTTTAGAGTTTGAGTAAAAAGTACGACAGTAGTAAAACAAATATTATGAATGGAATATGAAGCTAAAGTCCTGATTAGGAGAAAAGAGAAATGGAAACATTGGACTCCATATCTAAGTAACTAGAATTGATAAGGATAAGTAAATATGGCGATTATAAAACTGGAAGAGAATTCTAAACTTTGAAAGTGCAATTGCAAGTTCCAATGTGAATCCCATTGCCGATAGTTTATCTTAAAACATGGCTAACATGTCGTTTTGCATTATGATTCTACGAGAGATATTTTAAACGTGTTATTGGGTATCGGTAAAGTGTAAGATTTAGTGAGAGATTACAAAAGTTTTGATAGGGTGATTTTTAGATATTAGAAAAGATGGAAATATTGGAATTAAAATATCTTATCCTAGATACTTTGGAAATTCAAACGTATTTTTAATTAGAAGTAATAAGCAAGTATTGGAGGTAAACGAACATTTTTGTAGAAAATTAAAAGAACATTATTTATTAAGAAATAGTTATATTAGTCTAGAAAGAGTTGATATCCCATTTACTTATTACAAAAATGCTCAACATGATTTTCATAGTTTTTTAAATATTTATATGATTTTAGGTGAAGTCCACGCAAAAAAAAGACCTAACGGTATTGAAAAATCATATAATGATTTATTAACAAAAAAATCTGAGACTATAACTTATGCAGATTCAAAAACAATAAGTGCATATAATTCTAAAGTTACAATTTATAATCAATATGAAAATATTAAAACTAAAGTTGCTGATGAGGACGAACTAAAATTTTATATAGATAATTTTAGTGATTTGAAAGATAGAATCAGAATAGAGTTTTCTAAAAGAATTATTAGTTAATGTCTTGATAAAAGAAAAAGCATTAGGAAATTTCAATTATGAGGTAGCATTTTTAAAATATAATGGATTTATATATGATTACGAAATTTTGAGAAGAGCTTTTGGTATTTTTATTGAAAATAATAAAACTAGAGAAAGTGCAATTACAAAAATGAGAAATATATTAAATGATTATACTGAGCGAGAAAATATTATCATAATAGATACTTATTTAAAATTAAAGGAGATTAAGAATAGTGTTGATAGCTTTTACACTATAGAATAAATGTTATTTTATTCTATAAATATATAAATTATGTTTAAACTTTATCTGTAAACAAAGTTTACAGATAAAAAATATAAATGTCAAGTGTTTTTAGTATTATCATCTGTTATGATATACTATTTTTAGAATAAAAAAAGTACACAAAAGTGTACTTTTTTAAACTTAAAATTTATAAAGGAGTCCCATAGTAGCTTTTTTATCTCCGATAGAATCACCAGAAACTTTTCCTTTTATTGTAAAATTATTATTTAGATTAAATTGAATTCCTATTTCACCAACAATTGCTCCATATTTTTCTTTTCTCACTGGAGTTGCATATTCTGAACTTCCTAATTCAGTTAAACTAAAAGTATCTCTCCATTCATTTGCATTATTTAATTCTTTTTCGTATCCTGCAAAGAAATCAAATGTAATTAGTGAGTTGAAATTTTTACTTCCTTTCATTCCCAATATTAAGTTATTTGAAATATTAGTTTTTGAATCTACAGTAACATTTCTAGAGCTTTCAAGATCTGCACCTGATTGTTCTATTTTTTCATGTCCAAATAAAGTCGTTTTTATTTCTCCTATTGCAGATAAATTCATCATAGATAAATCAAATGGCTTTTCTATTCTATTAGTCATTGAAATAGAATATGAATTAAAGTCTGCATCTGTAGATGATCTTTCCATAGTATTTAAACCAATTATTGCATCACTTAGGAATGTATAGTTAAAGCTATCAAACTTTTTACCTGAATATAATCCAGCCCCAAAATAGTTTGTAGAAAGTTTAGCACCATTATCGTATTTATTTTTTGAATATTCATATGATAATGTTAATCCTGTATTTTCAGAAAGAGATTTTGATCCCATAAGTAAATATGATTCTCTATCGTAAGATACTGTATTCGAAACTTTTTTAGATTCTTTTTTCTGAGTATCTGTGAAAATACCAATCTTATAACTTCCTAAATAATCTTCAGCTAAAACTCCACTTACGTTTCCTGTAAAATCAGAATCATAAGTTCCACCGTTAGCCTCAATATATGTTTCCTTTGTATCTTTTAAATTTGATTGTGCAGTACTATTTCTTAAACTATTTTCAAGAATAACCCCATTTAGGTTGGCGTATTCATTAGAGAAAATACTTTCAAGGTCTGCTGTTTTTCCTGTTGAAACAAGTTTATTTACTAATTCTGCAAATTTCGATGAACCATTTCCTTCACCATAAACGTAGTTATCTAGTCCTACATTTTTAATCAAATCACTGTAATAACCAGAAACTGTATCTTCAATATTTTTCACTTTATTCATTGTTAAATCAATAACATTTTTATTATCTTCGTTTTTATTTTCAGAAGCAGCAATCTCATACACTCCTTGAGTAGTAAGATTTTCTAATCCAACTATGTTTCCTCCTGCAGTTATGAAGTTTTCCTTTATATAAGAATCTCCCTTTCCTGTTTCGGCCATGATATTCATCTCACCTGCAAGCTTAAAGTCTCCTGCTGCTTTATATCCTGCTGATGTTGAAGAGTTTATTCCAGAACCTAAAGAAAGAGTAGCTAAAGCATTAGTATTTTCAAGGATACCGTAGTTATATACCATACCCCCACTAACTCCCTGCATAAATACTCTATCAAAAGAATTTCCTAAATTATCTTTTATATCTATTCCTGTAATGGCATTTGTTCTAATTGTCCCATAGTTATATGCTTCTGTTCCCGAACCTCCAGCTACTATTCCAGTTATAAACCTATCTCCTTCTATAATACCATCCTTATCAGTATCATAAATGGAATTATCTAAATCAATTACTCCATAATTGTAACCTTTTGCACCATCAGTAAGAAACATACCATAGCCAGATTTATTTTTACTTAAAGACGATACATTAATATTTCCATAATTATAACTGCTAGATTGTGAAGATCTACTTTCTTGTCCATACGAACTTGATAACTCTGAAGACAATGCATTTATAGTTCCATAGTTATAATTGTTTCCTGAATTTGATGAAGATGAATATTGTCCATATGATACATAATTTTGTGCTGCTGCTGAAATAGTTATAATTCCATAATTATAATTATGGCTTAATTTAGAAGTATATTGAGCAAATAAACTTTTTCCTCCTATTGATGTCATGTCTATAATTCCATAATTATAGTTATTGCCTGATTCGGCTATGTATTGTCCTTTTGATTCTGCATTTCTAGATGAAATAAGTATATTACCGTAGTTATAATTATTACCTGAAGATGAATATTGACTCCATATCATCCCATAATCTAGTGAGTGTTGTGAGAGTCTCATATTACCATAATTATAATTACTCCCTAAAGTTGAACGTTGACCATGGAAGTTTTCAGCTCCGCCTAAAATCATATTACCATAATTGTAATTATTGTTTGATGAACGTTGTCCATATATCTCGCCTTTTATTGTTGATAAAGCTATATTACCATAGTTATAATTATTACCTGAAGATGAATATTGACCCCCAAAAACATTATCAAGTGATGTATTTATTCTTGATGGAATTTGTATCCATCCGTAGTTGTAGTTATTACTTGATGAATGTTGACCTAGCTCTAGCTTTGAACCAGAGTTTCCTGATAAAGTTATATTACCATAGTTGTAGTTATTGTTCCCTGAATATTGACCATATGCTGTTCTTAAATTTGATGTCCCTGAAACACTTATGTTTCCATAGTTATAATTATTACCCGTAAATGCATTTTGACCATATAATTTGTCTGATGAATCTGATAATATGCTTATATTACCGTAATTGTAGTTATTATTTTTATGACCTGAACTTTGACCGTATGATGTCCATACTCCTGAAACATTTATGTCTCCGTAATTATAATTGTTCCCTGAACTTTGACCGTATGATGACGATGTTGATGACGATGTTCCTGAAACATTTATAGTTCCATAGTTGTAGTTATTCTTCTCTGAACGTTGACCGTATGATGACGATGTTGATGAAATACTTATATTACCATAATTATAGTTCTCACCAACACCTAAATATGAACGTTGTCCATACGATAACAATGATGATAAGACATTTATGTTTCCATAATTATAATTGTTTCCTGAAACTGAATTTTGGCCATATATTGATGAAACGTTTATATTACCATAATTTAAATTTATTCCATTTTCTTCAGAGATTTGTGAATTTACAATATTTCCAAAATTGACCAAGACTATATTATTTCCGCCATTCTCACCATTTTTTATAGAATAAGTTATGTCATTAATTATAATTTCACTATTTGAATTTTTTAGATATTCATAAAGAGATTTATGAGATTCTCCATTTAAATTGTTTTTTGAAGAAGTAATCTCATCTAATTTTTCTAATTTTTCAACAAAAATATTTTGTCCATGAACAACAGTATTATTGTCATCATTATAATTTTGATTATAATCTTTTAGTTCAGAAAATTTTATATCTGTTTGTAAAATTCCATCTTTATGGATTCCACTAAGATTTTCCATTAAATTTTCTAAATCAATTTTATCATTAAGTAAATAATTGCTTAGATATTGATTTAATCCTTTTAAATTTACTCCACTTTCTCCATCAGAAACTCCTACAAGAGAATCGTCTTTATAAAATAAAAATTCATCCCCAATGTTAGATATGATAAGTCCGTTTAATTTATTTCCATTGTGCTCTTCATTTTCATCAGTTATTTGAATAGTAGGTGGTAATCCCTTATCGTTATCTTTATCTATTAAATATTTAGCTTCTACACCGTCTAATCTTATGTTATTATCAATATCATTATATTCCAGTAAAACTTCTTTTTTATTTATTATAACAATTAATGAATTCCACTTTTTCTCTCCAATCTCAGGTAGTTCACCATCTTCAGGTTTACCCATGTTAGGATTAACAGTAACTTCTTGAGCTATTTTGTTTTCTTCATCCAATACCACATAGTACTTACCGTCTTGTTCATGTATTTCTCCCTTAGAAAGAGCTTCAGTAAATTCTACTCCATCCATTTCTTGGATTTCCTTATCTAAGGTCCATCCTTCTTCTTCTCCAATCTCAGGTAGTTCACCATCTTCAGGTTTACCCATGTTAGGATTAACAGTAACTTCTTGAGCTATTTTGTTTTCTTCATCCAATACCACATAGTACTTACCGTCCTGTTCATGTATTTCTCCCTTAGAAAGAGCTTCAGTAAATTCTACTCCATCCATTTCCTGGATTTCCTTATCTAAGGTCCATCCTTCTTCTGCTCCAATCTCAGGTAGTTCACCATCTTCAGGTTTACCCATGTTAGGATTAACAGTAACTTCTTGAGCTATTTTGTTTTCTTCATCCAATACCACATAGTACTTACCGTCCTGTTCATGTATTTCTCCCTTAGAAAGAGCTTCAGTAAATTCTACTCCATCCATTTCTTGGATTTCCTTATCTAAGGTCCATCCTTCTTCTGCTCCAATCTCAGGTAGTTCACCATCTTCAGGTTTACCCATGTTAGGATTAACAGTAACTTCTTGAGCTATTTTGTTTTCTTCATCCAATACCACATAGTACTTACCGTCTTGTTCATGTATTTCTCCCTTAGAAAGAGCTTCAGTAAATTCTACTCCATCCATTTCTTGGATTTCCTTATCTAAGGTCCATCCTTCTTCTTCTCCAATCTCAGGTAGTTCACCATCTTCAGGTTTACCCATGTTAGGATTAACAGTAACTTCTTGAGCTATTTTGTTTTCTTCATCCAATACCACATAGTACTTACCGTCTTGTTCATGTATTTCTCCCTTAGAAAGAGCTTCAGTAAATTCTACTCCATCCATTTCTTGGATTTCCTTATCTAAGGTCCATCCTTCTTCTGCTCCAATCTCAGGTAGTTCACCATCTTCAGGTTTACCCATGTTAGGATTAACAGTAACTTCTTGAGCTATTTTGTTTTCTTCATCCAATACCACATAGTACTTACCGTCTTGTTCATGTATTTCTCCCTTAGAAAGAGCTTCAGTAAATTCTACTCCATCCATTTCTTGGATTTCCTTATCTAAGGTCCATCCTTCTTCTGCTCCAATCTCAGGTAGTTCACCATCTTCAGGTTTACCCATGTTAGGATTAACAGTAACTTCTTGAGCTATTTTGTTTTCTTCATCCAATACCACATAGTACTTACCGTCTTGTTCATGTATTTCTCCCTTAGAAAGAGCTTCAGTAAATTCTACTCCATCCATTTCTTGGATTTCCTTATCTAAGGTCCATCCTTCTTCTGCTCCAATCTCAGGTAGTTCACCATCTTCAGGTTTACCCATGTTAGGATTAACAGTAACTTCTTGAGCTATTTTGTTTTCTTCATCCAATACCACATAGTACTTACCGTCTTGTTCATGTATTTCTCCCTTAGAAAGAGCTTCAGTAAATTCTACTCCATCCATTTCTTGGATTTCCTTGTTTAAAGACCAATCTTTATTAGAATTATCTGGCTGAGGTAATGTAATTGATGGTTTTGAATCAGAAGAGCCTCCTCCTCCCCCGCCTCCACAAGCTGTAAGTGAAAACCCTATCATTCCCGTTATTAAAAACTTAACCATTGTTTCTAAATTTAAAGAAATATGATTTTTAAGATATCTCTTTAAATTTTTTTCTTCATTAAAAATATTTCTCATAATTTATTCCCCCTCTTTATTTAATATTTAAATTATTCAATTAAATGTAATTCATTTATTACGTTGGTTAGAATTTAATATAAAAATTGGATACTTACCAATAATGTAGCAAGTATCCAAAATTAAAACTTTAGAATAAAGCAATATTAATTGTAAAAACTTTTTAATTATCCTTTATATTCTGAAAAATTACCACAACTACTTGATGGATATTTTGATGATCCTGTTATTGCACAAGTTTTTCCATTAAAAAATCTACAATTTTTGCAAGCTTTCATTACTTTACTTCCCCCTTTCTATATTAACTTATCAAATGAATTTTAATTATTTACTCCAAATTCTGCCATTTAGCTGGTACCCTCTATCTTTTAAAATAGTAATTATAGCTATATTTTTATCTGAAAAGTCTCCTGTTTTATGCATTGAAATTAACGTTTCACTATCTAAATCTTCTAGTCCTTCTCTTACTGAATTAACTCTAGTTGCTTTTTCTTTCGTTGCTTCAAATCCAGCCTTACATAATTTTTCTCCTGCTCTTAGTAACTTATCAAACATATTTTTCATCTCCTCTTTATATTTTTTTACTTATGTTTTTAAAATTTTTTTATTATATATAATAAAATTACCCTATACTTGAATATTGTGGGTCTGCCCCCGCCCCATAATAAACTTTAATTTTTAAAACATATGTAATTTGTACTTCTTTTTTATTTTTTAAAAATTTAAATTTATGAAAAATAAAATATTTAATTTTTATATTTAAATTTTTTATGTATATTTTTAAAAATCTCATATCTTCAACCATTCTAAAATATGATTCTTAACTCGTTCATATAAAACTCCCCTTTAGTTGTAATAAGTTTTACATAATCGGTAATCTGGCATCTTCTTATTTCTTCTATAGTTACTTTTTCCAGTTTATTTTCTATTGAAATATGAATTTTCTCCTTTTTTGAGCAATAATCTTTTAAAACTATGAGTTTATCTCTAAAGAGAATAATTTCTCTATAAAAAGGATTTAAATGACAATAAGTGGTAAAAATACTTCTAATAAAATTTGGTTCGTCTGAAATTCCATTAGTAATAAAATTGTAATATTCTGCTGTAGATTGACTTAATGTAAATTGAAGATAGGTTTTTTCATCAAATTCTTCTCTAATTATTTCATGTGTTTTTCTAATAGAGAATGTTATTAAAATTGTATTACAAAGTTTTTCTCTAGTAATTTTAAAATGCTTGGCATCTCTATCCAGAATATCTAGTATAAGTTTAGATACCATTATTTTTATTCTTTTTTTAGACAT
>NZ_JANIBO010000007.1 GCF_024506395.1 Cetobacterium sp. NK01 | reverse complement strand
ATTTTTCTCCCCTTATATGTTTTACTTTTTATTTATTGCATTACATATTCTCTTTAAACCTTCTTCTACAAGAGATTTAGGACAAGCTAGATTTAATCTTATGTAACAATCTGAATTTTGTACAAACATATTTCCACCTTCTAGCAAAACTCCAGCTTTATATGCAAAGAACATTGGTAAATCCTCATTTTTATCAAAATATTCACTTAAATCTATCCAAGCCAAATAAGTGGCTTCAGAAATTCTAAATTTAGCTTTTGGAAGATGCTTTTCTAAATACTCTTTTGTAAAATTGAAATTTTTATCTAAATATTTTTGAAGTTCGTTCAACCAGTCCTCACCTTTTTCATAAGCTGTTTGTGCTCCAGCAACACTCAATGGGTTATCAAAATTATAATGTCTTGAAAGCCAAATTTTTCTCAATTTTTCTTCTGGAATAACTATGTTAGATATCATCAACCCAGCCATATTAAAAGTTTTACTTGGAGCCATACAAGTTACTATTCTTTCACATTCTGGAAAAAGCTTCGCTAAAGGAATATGAATCTGTCCTTCTCTCAAAAGATCACAGTGAATTTCATCAGAAATTATCCATACATTATGTTTTATACAAATTTCTCCAATTCGTCTTAATTCCTCTTCAGTCCATACACGTCCTGTAGGATTATGAGGATTACAAAGAATTAATAACGTAGTTTTTTCATCTGCCGCCTTCTTTTCAAGATCATCAAAATCAATAGTATAATACCCATCATTATCTATCAAATCACTGCATACAGAATCTCTACTATTGTAATCTGCAGCATATTTAAAATACGCATACGATGGTGTTAAGAAAAGAACTTTTTCATCTTCACCACAAATATAGTTTACAAGTTCATATAAAGCTGGGATTATTCCATTTGACATTACTAAATGTTCTCGTTCAAAATTCCAACCATATCTTTTTATACACCAATTAGAGAAAGCGTTATAGTAATCCTTTGAAAAAATTCTCGTATATCCAAAAATTCTTTTATCTAATCTTTCTTTTATTCCATCAATAACCACTTGAGGTGTTGCAAATTCCATATCTGCTACCCACATTCTTATAAACTCTTCATCTTTGTAGGGGTCCCGTCAGGAAAACGCGGAATAACAACGCTAAGGATTTTCCTGACCATCTATGACCCCTTTATTTTCAATGCTTAATCTATATTTAGCTCTCTTAAAAATTCTAAAGAAGTTGTACAACAATCTGAATCAAATTTATATTCCCCTAAAAAATTAATATGCTCCCAAGCAAGTGGAGATATGTTGCTTAACAAAGCCTCATCAACCTCTTCAATAGTTTTTAAATATTGAACAGCCTTTTCTAAGTAAATCGTATTCCAAATACTAATAGCATTTATAATAATATTAAGTGTACTTGCTCTTTGAAGTTGATTTTGGATAGTCCTTTCTCTCAATTCACCTTGCTTTCCAAAGAAAATAGCTCTTGCTAAACCATTCATAGCTTCTCCTTTATTTAAACCTCTATGAATTTTTCTTCTTAACTTTTCATCTGATAAGTAATCTAAAATAAAAATAGTTTTTTCTATTTTCCCCATCTCTCTTAATGCTGTAGAAATACTATTTTGCCGAGAGTAAGATCCTAATTTACTTAATATTAGTGAAGAGCTAACTTTACCTTCTCTAATTGAGGATGCTAATCTTAAAACATCATCATAATTTTCTTTTATAATCTTTTCATTAATTTTGCCCTTTAAAATACTTTCAAGATTTTTGGATACCTTTGTTTCACTTAAAGAAAATAATTTTACATCGGATAAATCACGTATTCTAGGAGCAAATCTGAATCCTAAAAGATGAGTAAGTCCAAATACTTGATCAGTATATCCAGCTGTATCTGTGTAGTGTTCTAATATATTTAAATCAGTTTCATGATTTAAAAGCCCATCTAAAACATGAGTAGCATCTCTAGAATTTGTATTAATTACTTTCGTATAGAAAGATGAAAATTGGTCACTTGTAAATCTATAAATAGTAGCACCTTTTCCAGTCCCATAGTGAGGATTAGAATCAGCATGAAGCGATGTAACTCCTAATTGCATACGCATCCCATCCGAAGATGAAGTAGTTCCATCACCCCAATATTTTGACATGTTTAGTTTAGTATGAAAATTAACAAGGTTAACTTGAGCTCTATTTAAAGCATCTTCATGCATTCTCCACTGTGAAATATATGCCATTTGCTTATACGATATCCCTGAAGCAGCATCTGCCATTTTTGTAAGACCTATATTTGTTCCCATTCCTATTAAAGCTGCTATTAGAGTTATTTTTTCACTGTTATCTGGCTTTTTATTCGTTGATGCATGAATAAACTCTTCATGGAATCCTGTTATATTTACAACATCTATTAAAAGATCTGTTAAATTAATTCTGGGTATAAGTTTATATAATTTTGAACTCAGTTGTTCTGCTTCTAGAGGAATATTTTTTTCCAATCTTGAAATTGAAATTTTTCCATTTTCAATAGAGATTCCTTTTATTTGATTAATATTTTTAGAAAACCATCTCAGCCTTTTATCCATGCTTAATTTTCTCTCGGTAAAATAATCTTCCAATTCTAAGCTCACAGCTAATCTAGAAAAAATTTTAGATTCTTGCCATTCATCTTTTGAAAATAGATACTCTTCAAAATCCATATACTGTCTACTTCCAGAAATAGATATATCTCCAGCTCTAATATGTTCTCTAAGTTCAGAGAGAACGGCCATTTCGTAGTAATGTCTATTGATACTGTTATCTTTTTCAAATACATATTTACTCCATCTTTTAGAGATAAAATCTATTGGAGCATCTTCAGGAATTTTCCTTTTCCCACTCTCGTTAATATCTTTAAGTATATCAATTCCTTCAATTAAAGATTCATTAGCTTTTGTAGATTTAAATTCTAATAGATGTAAAAATTTTGGAGTATATCTTCTTAAAAAATAAAATCTTTTTTCTAATAAATCTAAATAATCATAATCTACTGGCCTTGCTAATTTCTCAGCTTCATTTACAGATAAAACAAAATTTTCCCAATTAACAATAGTTTCAAGAGCTTTAAACGGATCTATCCCTTCCTCTTTGGCTTTAATTAAAGATTTTCCTATACTTGCAAATTGAACTATTTTTTCATTTAACTTTTTCCCATTATTTTTTTGTATCTCTTCTTGAGCTTTTCTTCCTTTTGAAATCAGTGTTAACATTTGTCTATCATGAACTTCAAAAGCCTTATCTATCAGGTCTTTAGAAAGATTTATTAAAAGAATTGTTAATAGTGCATATCTTTTATTTTCTTTGAAATCTCTAAAAGCATAAGGTTCATATCTCATAGCCATTCTATAGAGTTGTAATAATCTATTTGAGTGAAAATGTTGAACTAAAGAAATATCAAGATGTAAATCTTTTATATACTCGATTTTATCAGCCAACTTTAAAAAAGTTTCTGGAGAAGGAAAGCCAGTTGGAGTTTTTAACCAACCAAGGGTTGTTCTGCTTCGCTCCTCTATATTAGGCTGAACTAATAGAGTAGAATTTAACTTTTCTTTTTGCTCTTCTGAAAGAGAATTATTTAAAGTATCAAAAAGTATTTTTTCTGCTTCGTTTTTAGCTTCCCATATTAGGTTCTCAATAGTAGTTATACCAGGAAGTATAATTTTATTTTTTCTAAAAAAATTCAAACACTCATCAAAAAGATATAAGGTATCTTCATTTTCTAAACTTAATTTGTAGATATAGTTAAATACTTTTTTGTGTTCAACTTCACCAAAAGAAATAAAACCATATTCCTCTTTAATCTCTTTCATATGTTGCCAAAGAGTATTATCTCTTTGTGGGTATCTTCTAGCAGGTACTATTCCAGTCCCTATTTGTTTTGCAATATAACTTATTACTATCTTTGGAATAGACTTAATGTAGCTATATGGCCAACCGGGATATCTCAATACTGCTAATTGCAAAGCAAATCCTATTTTATTTTCATCTCTTCTATGTCTTTGAATAATTTCTAAATCATATTTTGAAAATGTGTAATATCTTGCTAAAGATAATTCATCTTCAGGTATTTTCATGAACATTTCTCTTTGCTCTTGAGAAAATAACTCTTTTCCTCTTAATGACATATTGTAACTCCTTTAATTGTATTTTTAATATTATATCAATAGAGTAGACTCTATTGATACAAAATAAGAACCGTGATAAAATATAGGTTTGTAGAGTCTCATAAGACTTGTCTCAAAGAGGAGGAATAAAAATGAGAAAAATAGGGTATATTCGTGTGAGTTCTGAAGATCAAAATTTAGCGAGGCAAAAACAACAACTTCTAGAAATTGGGATGGATATTATTTTTGAAGAAAAAATTTCTGGAGCTACAATGAATAGATTAGAATTACAAAATATGTTGAAAGAAATTGAATGTGGAGATGTTATTTATGTAACTGATTTAACAAGAATTACTCGTAGTACTCATGATCTATTTTTATTAATAGATTTAATTAGAGGAAAAAAAGCATATTTAAAATCTTTAAAAGATACTTGGTTAGATTTATCTGAAGAAAATCCGTATAGTCAATTTTTAATAACAATAATGGCGGGTGTTAACCAACTTGAAAGAGATTTAATAAGAATGAGGCAACGAGAAGGTATTGAAATAGCTAAAAGAGAGGGTAAATTTAAAGGAAGAGTAAAAAAATATCACAATAATCATGCTGGAATGAATTACGCTTTAAAACTTTATCAAGAGGGTGAAATGACAGTAAAACAAATCTGTGAAATTACAAATATTTCTCGAGCTTCGATATATCGAAAACTCCTTGAAATTAAAGGGTTAGATTCAATTTAGACAATTCCTTAGCGTTGTTAAATTTTCATAAAAACTTGAAATTTAATGAAATTGAGGGTCTTAACGTTGTTATTCCGCGTTTTCCGGAGCAGCAAGATAAAAAGCTAATAAATACAAGGAAAGATGGAAATAACTCTAATTAGATTACTTGAGAAAATTTTTGAATGAAAAATGGTCGAAATACATTGAAAATAAAGGGGGCATCAATGGTCAGGAAAATCCTTAGCGTTGTTATTCCGCGTTTTCCTGATGGGACCCCGAGTTAAAGATAAAAATAACTACTACTACAGCTATGCAAATCCCATACGCGAGATCCATATACTTTAATTTAAAGAAAACATCAAATATTGAGATTAATAAAAAAAATACTGCTGATAATATTTCAAGTGCTAATTGTTATTTTATAGTGTACTGTCTTTTAATCATAATAAATCCTCCTTTAAAGCTACATATATATAACTTTTAACTTCTTTAATAGGGGTAGCGTCAGGAAAATGTGCAATCCGTACGTTAAACAAAATTAAGCTAGTAATTTCAATGGTTGTAGCAATTTGAGTGTTTTATTAATAAACCACCAAAACGCATAGACTTATTTAATTTTAAAATAATTGTGATATAAGTCTATTGGGACACCTCGAAGTATTGATTTTACTTATTTTAGTTAATGTTCCAATAGGGCATACCTCATTAAAACATAGTATATAAATTATTCCTTAACGTAAGATTTCCGCGAAAATAGGACTCTACCCCTAATAAAGTTTCGATTAAATTTTGATAAATGTAAAAGTAAAAGCATTGAATAAAATTAAAAATTTATATATAATGTAATTATACTAAAATATAAACATGAAAAATATAAATGTAAAGGGGTTATAAATATGCGCAAAGAGGTAGTTTTTAACTAAACTAACTGAATAAGGATTATTTTAAAAAGTATATGAAAAAATCTTGAATAACTCAAGGTTTATTTGTGGTAGAATCAATTATTGATATTACCATGTTTGTTTGTGTACTCTAAAAATAATCAGTATTATAATGAGCATGTTACACCTCTATTTGCAGAATAGGAAAACTGTGTTCTAAACACGGTATTTTTATGTCTATTTTTGCTACATTTATAGATATGGTATAAGATTTTAATTTGAATAGCTTAATAATAAGCTATATAAATTAAAGTTCTATATTTCATGTTTATATTTAGGTTATATAATTATGAGGCTGTAAGTGAATTATATTCATTTACAGCCTTTTTTTATTTAAGGAGATTATTTTGATGATTTATATATTTAAATATGAAGATTATGAAAAACAAACAAATTTTTTAAGAAATATTAGGATGGTGATGATTAATGGTTAATAAACTTTCAGCATATAAAACTTATTTATTATTTTCAGCTATTACAGCAATGTGTTTTTCGCTAGTAGCTACAGTTATGATAGTGTATCACATTGAAACGGTGCATTTAAATCCACTTCAGCTTATACTTGTTGGAACTACTTTAGAAGTAGCATGCTTTATATTTGAAATTCCTACAGGCATAGTTGCAGATGTGTACAGTCGTAAACTATCTATTGTTATTGGTGTAGTTTTAACAGGAGTGGGATTTATTTTAGAAGGTTCTATTTCTAGTTTCGTTTTCATACTTGCAGCACAGATTATATGGGGATTAGGTTCTACTTTTATCAGTGGATCTGTTGAAGCTTGGATTGCGGAAGAAGAGAAAGATAAAGATTTGGATAAAATTTATATAAAGGGAGCACAAGCAGGACAGATAGGATCGGTTATTGGAATAGTACTAAGCACTGTAATAGCTAATTTCTCTGTAAGACTACCTATTATAGTTAGTGGAGTTTTATTTATAATTCTTGCATTATTTTTATGGTTATATATGCCAGAAAATAATTTTAAATCATCTGCTCCAGAGGATTTAAATACATTCAAAAAGATGGGATATACCTTTAAATCTGGTATTAAATTTATAAAAAGCAAACCTATAATTATAATTTTGCTTTCAGTAACTTTATTTTATGGATTATCCAGTGAAGGTTATGATAGACTTTCTAATGTGCATTTTTTACAAGATACTATGCTTCCTAAACTTGGAAACCTTAAATCAGTGACTTGGTTCGGAATTTTTGGAATTTCAGGAATGATATTGAGTGCTATAGTAATGCATTTTATGGCAAAAAAGCTTAAGGATGATGATAAGAATCAAAATGGAAAGCTGTTATTATGTATAAATATATTTTATATATCATTTATGTTCATATTTGCTATTACAAAAAGCTTTAACTTAATGCTAATAGCTTATTTAGCGACAAGTACCTTTAGAACTATAAATGAACCTATATTTAGTGCATGGCTTAATGGACATATAGATGACAAGGCCAGAGCTACTGTACTTTCTATAAATGGACAAATAAATTCCTTAGGTCAAATTTTAGGTGGACCAATTATAGGAATCATAGCTACAAATATTTCAGTAAGTATGGGTATAGCATGTACTTCGTTATTAGTAACACCGGTATTAGTGTTATATATTGTTGCTATGATAATGGATAAAAAGGTGGTTGATAGAGTTGGAGGTATTGATTATGAAGAAAATAATTAATATAGGAATCGTAGCACACGTGGATGCAGGAAAAACAACTATAACAGAAAACTTATTATATTATAGTGGAGCTATAAAATCAGTTGGAAGAGTTGATCTAGGCAATACACAGACGGATTCTATGGAGCTTGAACGTAAGAGAGGAATTACCATTAAATCGTCAACCATATCTTTTAATTGGAATAATGTTAAGGTTAATATTGTTGATACTCCAGGACATGTGGATTTTATTTCGGAAGTTGAACGTTCATTAAGTGGCTTAGATGGAGCAATACTAGTTATATCAGGAGTAGAGGGAATTCAGTCACAAACAAGAATATTATTTGACACATTAAAGGAGTTAAACATTCCAACAATAATTTTTGTAAATAAGCTAGATAGAATTGGTGCAAATTTCAATAAAGTATTTGAAGAGATAAAGAAGAATATGTCCAATAAAGTAGTTAGATTACAAGAAGTATATGATGCAGGAAGCAAAGCTGTTTATTTTGATACATGCATAATAAATGATGATGCTATTAATGTTTTATCAGACTTAGACGAAGCATTTTTAGAAAGATATATTGGTGGAATAGAACCTGATAAAGAAGAAATACAAGAAAAGCTTTCATTATATGCAAGGGAAGGAAGTCTATATCCAGTATTTTGTGGTGCTGCAGCAATTGGACTTGGAGTTGAAGATTTATTAGATGGAATTTGTAGTTATTTTCCATTTTCAGGTGATGATTGTGAAAGTGATTTATCTGGAGTAGTGTTTAAAATCGAAAGAGCAAGTAAAAATGAAAAGAAGGTTTATGTAAGATTATTTGGAGGAAAAATATCTGTAAGAGATAAAATTCAAGTACCTAATAAGGAGCTAGCAGAAAAAGTAAAGAAAATTAATAGGCTAGAAAATGGTGTAATTATTGAAGCACAGAGGATAGAAGCAGGGGATATAGGTATTTTATATGGACTTACAAGTTTCCAAGTGGGAGATGTTATTGGAATTTCAAATAATAAAATTAAAAATATATCTATAGCTAAACCAGCATTAAAAACAACAATTTCTGCAATTGATAAAGAAAAAAATCCAGAGCTATTTAAAGCATTAATATTACTTGCAGAGGAAGATCCACTACTAGAATTAGAGATGAATGACATGGATAAAGAAATTTATGTCAACTTATTCGGTGAAGTTCAAATGGAAATACTAAGTTCTATCTTAGATGATTTATATGGAATAAAAGTAGAGTTTTCGAATATTGAGACTATCTATAAGGAAACACCTAAAGGTTTTGGATCATCAATAATGCATATGCAGGAAGACTTAAATCCATTTTGGGCGACAGTAGGCTTAGAAATAGAACCAGCAGGGAGAGGCGAAGGTCTTAGGTATATTTCTAATGTTTCAGTAGGGTCATTGCCAAAATCTTTTCAAAATGCAATTGAAGAAGCAGTTATTAAGACAAGCAAACAAGGATTATTTGGATGGGAGGTTACAGATGTAAAAGTCACTCTTAGCTGTGGTGAATTTTTTAGTCCAGCCAGCACTCCAGCAGATTTTAGAAATGTGACACCTATGGTATTAATGGAAGCATTATATAAAGCACAAACTGTTTTATTAGAGCCATTACATGAGTTTGATTTAAGGATTCCTCAAAATGCTTTAAGTAAAGCGGTATGGGATTTAGAAACTATGAGGGCAACCTTTGATAATCCTATTGTTATAGGGGATGAATTCTCAATAAAGGGATTAATTCCAGTAGAAAATTCAAAAGAATATAAAATGAAAATAGCTTCATATACAGAAGGTAGGGGAATGTTTGTGACAAAATTTTATGGGTATAAGGAAGTTTCCGCTGGATTTGCAAAAGCACGCCAAAAAACAACTTATGATCCATTGAATAAAAAAGAGTATTTGCTTCATAAATTAAACGCAATTAGAGATTAAATTTAAATAGATAAGTTAAATTTTTATAGGCCAACCTGCGTTTTTTCTGCAAAATTGCACCAAAATTTGTTCAAATCTAGTAATACCAATTAGTACATAGATGATAAATTAATGCACTAATTGGTATATATGTTGAGAATGAAAGATTATTTGTATAATATTATAGGCCTAACTATCATATTCTCGAAAAAAAGCACCAAACATTATCTAAATCATTGAAATAGCTGTATTTTATGAAATTTCAATAATAATCAAATTTAAGACCTTGTTATCACTAATTAATGACAACAAGCAAGTGATTGTAATAAGTTTACTTGTTTCTATTTTTTTGAAACTTTACTTTTTAAAGTTAATCTTAAATTAATAGTTTTAAATTCTAAAATACGTTAACTTTACTTTTTTAGTAATTTACCAGTCTTTTTAATTATTCTCTTTAATTTTTTAATATTGTTATTTAGCTTGTTAACTTCTTAAAATAAAAAGAACTCCATATCTAAAAATAGATTATGGAGCTCTTTTTATTAGTATTTTGTTAAAAATCTAAAACTTTATTTAAGTCGTAATAATACAATTTAATTTCTAAAAATTCAACTTGATTATTTATTTTTCCGAATAATAGCTCTAACATAACTTTCAGACATTCTGTACTTACTCGCTAATTCCTTTACATTAAATCCATTGAACTCTTCTATAATATCTCTATCACGAGCTTCTTTATATATCATCTTTTCAGTAGGAAAATACACAGATGTCCCCCCAAATTCTTCAAATAACACCTTAGTTATATCTATTCCAACTCTCATAGCTATATTTTCAAATTGTGGAGGTAGATCACTCATTTTTAAATCCATAAAATATCCCCCTAAAATATATTTTATATGAATAATTCTACAAATAATCTAAATAACCTACTATATGTATATAATCTTTATCATTATTCTATATCTTACAATCTTGGCTCCCATATTAATTTAGCCTCTAATTTAAATTCATTTTGATTTAAATACATCTTATAAATTTTTATATTTTTACCTTTAGCAATATCCATTATTGATTTCTTAATTTGTTCATCCATATTACTTCCTAAGTAAATCGCTATAGGAGCTATAATATTACTTTGACTTACACATTTTTCCGCAGGTTTTACTAATCTCCATTCTTCTTCATAACTCCACTCTTTAGATTTAGTAAAAATTAATTTTAATTTATCATCTATATCGTTAGGCAAATCATTGCAGTATTTAACTGGTAAAGGCAGTGTAATTAATTCTTTCAACATTTTAAAATCATATTCTAAGCAAAACCCCTTATGCGAATTAGCATAATGACTCCACATTAAAATTGAATCATTCTTTTGAGAAAAACAACTTACTCGAAATGTGCTTCTCACTGTTTTTATAAAGTTCAAACGAGCTTCTTCATTTTTTTTGAAATTTTCTATAAATAATTCATCCTCTTCAATATTTGTTTCTGCTTTGCCAAATATTTTATCTATAGTACTTTTTCTATTCAATATAGTTTCTTTTAAGTCCTCAATTGAATTATCAAATAAAGCCCCACTTACAAATGTATCAAAGGGATCATTAAACCATAACTGTTCGTCTTTAAAATCATCTATAGAATTTTTATTACCAGATCTGTATTTGTACAGTGTCCTTGGTTTATTTGCAACTAAACTTCTATATGCTGTATCACGATCTACATTTTTATAATCCCAAAATAAAGTTCCTAAATCTAAGCTATCCATAAAAAACTCCCCCTTTAACAAACTCTTCTAATAATAAAAGTCCTACAGGACTAAAGTCCCCCAATACTAAGAGGACATTTCAGGCAACATTTAAAACTTTATCAAGAGGGTGAAATGACAGTAAAACAAATCTGTGAAATTACAAATATTTCTCGAGCTTCGATATATCGAAAACTCCTTGAAATTAAAGGGTTAGATTCAATTTAGACAATTCCTTAGCGTTGTTAAATTTTCATAAAAACTTGAAATTTAATGAAATTGAGGGTCTTAACGTTGTTATTCCGCGTTTTCCGGAGCAGCAAGATAAAAAGCTAATAAATACAAGGAAAGATGGAAATAACTCTAATTAGATTACTTGAGAAAATTTTTGAATGAAAAATGGTCGAAATACATTGAAAATAAAGGGGGCATCAATGGTCAGGAAAATCCTTAGCGTTGTTATTCCGCGTTTTCCTGATGGGACCCCTAATACAGAGTTTGATCCAGCGCTAATTAAAGTTTTAAAAGCTGATAAATGCGGAAGATTTATACTAGAAGGAAAATTTAGATATTCAAGTGCTCCTAAATTTGCAGGAGAAAATCTTAGATTAAAGATCGGTGCTACTGAAGTCACTGTTTTAGATTCTAATTTAAATGAGATTGTAATACATGAAAGGTTATATGGAGACCAACCTAAAGATGTAATTAATTGGTTACCTTATCTTACTCAACTTTCTAGACATCCACGTGCAATTAAGTATAGTGGTATCTATGAGTTGTTTCCTTGCAAAATTACAGAACAATTAAAAAATCTAACTGAAGAAAAGGAAAAACAAATTTTTAAATTTATGGCAGAAGTTACGGAGGATAAAGGATTTGAAAAAGCATTAGAAATTATTGATGAATGTTTAGAAAAAAATATTTCATCGCTTGATAACATGAAAATGTATCTAAAATCAAAGTTAGATAATTATCCAAAAGTAGAGAGTTTAAAAATTAGTAATAAACCATTAATTATGAAAGAGCTATCACCTAATATTGGAATTTACGATGCACTACTAAAGAATCTTGGGGAGGTAAATTAATGCAAGAAAGAATAGCAAATTATTGTAAAAGGTTAAAGTTGAGTAAAAATGTCTCTGAAATTTACAAAGATATTCAAGCTACAAATTATGAAGAGTTTTTATGTAAATTACTGGAATTAGAAGTTAATCATAGAAATATTACAAAAATAGAAAGATCTATTAAATTAGCTTCTTTTCCAGTTATTAGAACTTTTGAAGATTATTCTTTTCAAGAAATTACATTATCAAGTTCCTTAAGAGAAGAGGAACTGAAAGAATTAAAATTTATTATTGAAAAGAAAAATCTTATTTTATATGGAGGAGTTGGAACCGGAAAAACACATATGGCATGTGCGCTGGGATTAAACGCTTGTAATGAAGGAAAGAATGTAAAATTTTATCGAACAAGTACACTTGTGAACCAATTAAGTGAAGCAAAGAAAAAAGGAAACTTAAGTTCATTTTTAAAAAGGTTTGAAAAGTTAGATTTATTGATTTTAGATGAGTGGGGCTATGTTCCACTTGATAGAGAAGGAGCACAGTTAATTTTTCAAATTATATCAGATTGTTATGAAAGATACAGCATCATTTTGACGACTAACTTGGAATTTAGTAGATGGGTTAGTATTTTGTATGATGAAAATATGACAGCAGCCCTTATTGATAGATTAGTTCATCATAGTCATTTAGTATTATTTAATGGATCAAGTAAAAGATTAAAAGAATCAGGACTAGGATAGGAAAGAAAATTCCCTGTAGCTTTGCTTTTCAAAAACAGGGAATTTGGCCTTGCAAAAAACAGACTAGCTCCTCTAAAATCTAAACAAACATTTTTTGTAATAATCCTTTTTTAAATTCTTTAATTTCCTCTAACTCTTTTTCAATCAATTCAATCTTCTCATCTATTGTTGATAAGAGATTAGCTATTTTTTCTTGCTCTGGAAGAGAGGGAAGATTTATAAAAATATTATTTATTGTAGATTTAGATAAACTAGGTACCCCAGAAGCTTCATTATATTGAAGCCAGTCAACATTTTGAAAAATAACATAAATAAATTTAGGCAAACTATTTTTAAAATTATGAGTATAAAATAAAGTATCAACTGTCCAAAATTTTCCATTATAATAAAAAGGTTTATTTATTGTTCCTTTTCTTCCTATAAAAACAGTTTCACCATCGTATAAATATTTATCTACACTTGTCATATATCCACCAGTTCCAAATACAGGAACATCTCCTTCATTTAAATGTTTATAATCTTTTCCATTCCCAATAGTTAAAACCTCCTCCAATCTTTTCTCTTCCCACTCAGGATAATCATTTCCGTTTTCATCCTTAAATCTTAACTTTTGGCTAAAGATTTTTTGCATCATGCCTTTTTTATATTTTTCCCATAACTCTTTTTCTTCTTCTAAAATTTCAATGCTTTCATCCACCTTTGAAAGAAACGAGGCTATCTTTTCTTGTTCTTTTAAATCTGGCTTAATTATGTTTAAAGATAATAGATTTTCTGGCTTAACTGATTGCCGCTTTGTAACCGTTCCTTCTTCATATTGTAAAGCTTTTTGTTTAAAATTTTCACTTTTTACTATTAATTCAATAAAACTTGGAATTTCAGATGTTTCAAAAGTAACATAAATTGGAGATATAACTCCTTGACCATATTTATTTCTATCAATTGCTCCATATTTTAAATTTGAAGGATTATATACAATATCATTATATTTTGTAAGTAAATATTTTTTTTGGGTAGAGTCTTTTGTTAAAAAATCTCTATTATTTGTTTTTCTTTCACTACGATCAATAACTCCTTGTCCCGCTGCAAAAGCTAATAATGGTGCTATTTCTGATATTTTTTGCTTTATTTTTCTTTCAAATAAAACTTCTCCTAATCTTTTCTCCTCCCACTCATCAGTAAACTCTTTAAATCTTAACTTTGGTACTTTATTTTTCATTATTCTCTTCCTCCTCAACAATTTTAGCCAACTCCTCTTTTGAAGGAAGTATTGTCATGTATCTACTTGCAAATATCTGTTCATTATTTTCAGGAAGAGTTATCTCTACTAAAGTATCATTTTTATCTTTACAAATTATAATTCCAATAGTTTTATTTTCATCAGGTAACTTTACAAATCTATCATAATAATTTACATACATCTGCATCTGCCCAATGTCTTGATGTTTTAACTTTCCAATTTTCAAATCTATTATCACAAAACACTTTAAAATTCTATTATAGAAAACTAAATCAACAAAGAAATGCTCTTCATCAAAGGTAAACCTTACTTGTCTTCCTTGAAACAAAAATCCTTTTCCAAGTTCCATTATGAATTTTTCAATATGAGATATTATTGCAGTTTCCAAAGTATTCTCTGAATAGTTTGAAAACTCCTCTAATCCTAAAAATTCTAAAATGTAAGGATCTTTTATAATATCTTTAGACTTTTCTACAACTTGCCCTTTAGTAGATAGAGCTTTTACCTCTTCTTTATCACGACTAAGAACGAGTCTTTCATAAAGACAGCTACTTATTTGTCTATCCATCTCTCTAACGGTCCAATTTTCTTTTTCAGCTTCTATTTCATAGAATCTTCTTTCTTCAATATTTTGAATTCTAACTAAACGAATATAGTGAGTCCAGCTTAATTTAAAAGGATTCTCAGAAAACGAAATCACTGATTTCGTTTTTTCATCTACTGAATATGTCATGTAAAATTTTCTTATTAATTCTAGATTTCTAATAGTGAATCCCTTTCCAAATTCTTCAGTAAGTTGTACCGCTAGATTTTTAATAAGCTCTTTTCCATACTCGGCTCTACTTTCTCCATTTTGCTCCTCTTCAACAATCTTTTTTCCAATTAAAAAATATGTCATAGTCATTGTTGAATTTACCGTGGATAAAACTTTTTTTCTAGCATTTTCCAAAAGACTTTTTATTTCATCATAGATATGACTACTTCTTTCTAACTCCATAAAACACTCCTATAACTTTGGAGCTTTTATATTAAGCTCATCACAATATTTTTTCAAACTTTCTGCCACAGATATTTTTCTCTCTCCAAGACTATCTAATTTAGATACAATCTCGTCTAAATCAATCTCTTCTTCCTCTTCAAAAGTATCAACATATCTTGGAATATTTAAATTGTAATCATTTTCTGCAATCTCATTTAAACTTGCAATATGAGAATATTTTTCAACAGCTTTTCTTTCAGAAAGAGTCGTAATTATTTTTTCAATATCCTCTTCTCTTAAAACATTTTGAGTCTTAACTTTTTCAAAATCGTTAGATGCATCTATAAATAGAATATTGTCTGAATGTTTTCTAGTTTTCTTAAATACTAAGATACAAGTTGGAATAGATGTTCCATAGAAAATATTTGCTGGTAGTCCAATAACAGCATCTAAATAGTTTTTCTCTTTTATTAAGTACTCTCTTATAACTCCTTCTGCTGCTCCACGGAATAAAACTCCATGAGGTAAAACAGTTGCCATAGTTCCATTCTCTTCTAAGTGAGACAACATATGTTGAACAAAAGCAAAATCCGCCTTTGTTTTAGGAGCTAACTTTCCATATTCAGAGAATCTTTCATCATCTAAAAACTTTGCTGCTGCTGTCCAGTTTGCAGAAAATGGTGGATTTGCAACAATAGCTTCAAACTTTTTTCCAATATGTCTATCATCTTCTAAAGTATCCCCTTGCTCTATGTGGAAATCTGATGGCTTAACATCATGAAGTATCATGTTCATTATAGCCAGGTTATAAGTTGTTTGGTTTAATTCCTGTCCATAATAATCTGATATATTTGTTTCTTTAGCAACACGAAGTAAAAGTGATCCAGAACCACAAGTTGGGTCATAAACAGATTTAACTCTATCTTTTCCTAAAGTTACAATTTTAGATAATATTTTTGAAACTTGCTGAGGTGTATAAAACTCTCCAGCTTTTTTCCCAGCACTACTTGCAAATTGTGCAATTAAGTACTCATAGGCATCTCCTAAAATATCTCTCTCTCCATTTCCCAGCTCAAAATCTATCTCAGACAAATGTTTTATAACGCTAGAAATTAGTGTATTTTTAGCTTCAACTGTTCTTCCAAGTTTTGTTGATTGTAAATCCACATCATCAAATACATGGACAAACTCTTTTTCACTACTGTGTCCAAGTGCTGATTGCTCTATATATTTTAATCCCTTATCCAATTTATCAATTATAAATCCACCATTGATAGCTTCTTCTACAATGTTGTGGAAAAGATAATCAGGCTCTAAGAAATATCCTAATTCATCTAGACACTCCTCTTTTAATTCCTCTCTCAGTTCATCATCTTCCCAAGCCTCATAAAAACTAATTTCATCAGCTTCTAATATTTCATTAGCAAATTTTTCTATTTTTTCAGATAGATACTTGTAGAATATAAAACCTAATATATAGTTTTTGTATTCGTTAGCATCCATGTTTCCTCTAAGTTCATTGGCCACTGCCCATAATTTTGTTTCTAACTGTTGTTTATCTAACATTTATCTTCTCCTTTTGATGTCTTACCAAGTGAACATCTCAACTATACTACTAATTTGATGTCCTATATAAGCTACTTTTTCTCTCATCTCTTTTAATTTTGGTTTTGTAAAAAAAGAAGCCTTGATATTATCTTTTTTCAATTTTCCTGAAAACTCGTACTCTTCAAAAACCTCTGCAATCTCTTCTTCCTTTAAATTTTCCTTTTGAACTAAACTATACACAGCCTCTTTTTTCTCAGTTTCTATAAACTGCTTAAACTCACTTTCAAAATCGTTCTCTTCGTTTATATTAACCAAATTATTATCAATAAACTTTTCTAAAAGCTCCCTCTTACTTCTAAGAGTTACCTCTTTACTCATCATATCCAAAATAAACTTTTTATCTTTTGGAAAAGAGGAACTATTTTTATCTAAATCTTTCAAAAGATCTAAAATATAGTTAACATTAATGTCATCTCTTTTAAGTAACTCTATTTCAAAATCCACATCATCTAAAACTGAAGTTTTATTACGATCTCCACCTTTTGTTGATGCATATAAATCTAAATATTTACTTCGGAAGTCTTCAAATTTTTGTTCACTAATTTCTAAATCTTTAAAGTCAAACTCTGTAAAAACAGATAATCTTGTCATAAGTCGAATTAGTTCTCTAAATCTAGAAACAAACTCCAACTTTTCCTTTTCAGATTCTAAATCGTCAACTTCTCCAACCTCATATGTTTTCTCCATCATCTCAGTCAACACTTTATTAAAATCATTCACATACTCTGAATATGGTTTCATAAGCACAGTTTGAAGTGCGTTCTCATCAGAATATAACTTTATAGCTTCATCTACACTTTTCTTTAAGTTACGAAAACAAACAATATTCCCCTGTTTTTTCCTTTCATCTAAAACTCTATTAGTTCTAGAAAAAGCCTGAACTAATCCATGATATTTTAAATTTTTATCCACATAAAGAGTATTCAAAAGTTTGCTATCAAATCCAGTTAAAAACATATTTACCACAAGAAGTATATCAATCTGTTTATCTTTAACTCTTTTGGCCACATCCACATAGTATTCATTAAATGTGTCAGTACTGTAATTTGTTCCAAAAGTTACGTTATAATCGGCAATATATCTTTCTAATTTGTCTCGAGAGTGTTCATCACTTCCATCATCCTCTTCGTTAGCTCCATAACTAAAAATCGTGGCAATTTTAAAATTATGATTTTTAGATTTAAAAAGCTCATAGTATTTAGTTAACACAGGTACAGAGCTAACAGCAAAAATTCCTGTATAACTACCATTAAAAGTTTTTGCATTATGATTATTTATAATATAATCTGTGATTGCTGACAATCTCATATCAGATTCCATCAACTCTTTTGTATCTATAGCTTCAACCTCTATATCTGGTTGATTTTTATTTTTATCTTTGTATCGACCAACATATTCAACTGAGAATCCCAAAACATTTTCATCACTTATGGCATCTTTTATAACATACTTATGTAAACAATCTCCAAAAAGGTCTTGAGTTGTTCTTAAATTATTGGCATTTTCAGAAAGAATAGGAGTTCCTGTAAATCCAAAATATTGAATATTATTAAAATATTCAGTTATTTTTTTATGCATATCCCCAAATTGAGAACGATGACACTCATCAAATATTAAAACGATTTTTTTGTCTTTTAAATTATTTAACCTATGCTCATATTTTTCGTTATCTATAGCACGAGTTAACTTTTGGATTGTTGTTATTATAAGAGAGTTTGTTCCTGATAGCTGTTTCACCAAAGAGGAGGTGTTGTCTGTTCCATCCACAGCTCCAGCACAGAAAGAGTTAAACTCTTTTGTCGTTTGATAATCTAAATCTTTTCTATCTACAACAAATATAACTTTATCAATTTTTTTATTTTGAGAAAGAAGTTGGCTTACTTTGAAAGAGGTTAAAGTTTTTCCAGATCCAGTTGTATGCCATACATATCCATTTTTATTAGTGGATGTAGCTTTTTCTAAAATAGCTTCCACAGCATAGTATTGATATGGTCTTAAAATCATAAGTGCTTCTTGGTTTTGATTTAAAACAATATATTTAGTTATCATTTTCCAAAGGTGACATTTCTCTAAAAATGAATCTGTAAACTCATTTAAATTACTAATTTTTTTATTTTCTTTATCTGTCCAAAAAAATGTAAACTTAAATGATGAGTTTCTATTGTTAGCATAGTACTTTGTATTTACCCCATTACTAATTACAAAGATTTGCAGATAATTAAAAAGTCCTTTAAACGAATGTTTATGGTATCTATTTATCTGGTTAAACGCTTCTTTTAACTCAATCCCTCTTCTTTTAAGTTCTATTTGAACCATAGGAATACCGTTTACCAATAAAGTGACATCATATCTATTTTCATATTTCCCATGCATTGTTATTTGATTAGAAACTTGAAAAATATTTTTACACCAATTTTCTTTATCTAAAAATTGAATATATTCAGTACCTTCGTCTCTTTTTAATTCATATTTATCTCTTAAAATCTCTGCTTTTCTAAAAATTGATCCTTTATCTAAATGAATAAGAATTCTTTCTAACTCTTCTTCACTCAACTCAATATTATTAAGTTTTTCCAGTTGTTTTTTAAAGTTTTGATTTAATTCTTTTTCATCTTTAATTTCTATATATTTATATCCTTGATCTTCAAGTCTATTTATGAGACTTTTTTCAAGCATAGCTTCACTTTGAACAACCATATGCCTCTCCCTTTTAAGATTTTTTCATCTGCTTATATTTTACCATAAACAAAAAGCAAAACCAAAGAAAGATACTAATGAAAAAACAAGAGCTTTTAAAACTCTTGTTTTCACTGGATTTAATGCTACATATTCTATGATAATATATAGCACTATTTCTTCAATATTGATTTTATAGTCTCTATGTAGATGCTTGAAGATTTTTTCTTTTTAGTAGATTCAAATCCAAAAATAAAAAAAGTAGAGGGCAACCATCACAAATCCCTCTATTTCACTACTAAATCACCTTCGAATAATTTTAAAACTTTCAATCATTTTTTAAAAAAACTTTTTAAATCTCTTAATAGTAAAACAGTTTACTGACTTTAAATCTATTACCTCATATAATAGTTAGAAAAACAACTTCATAATTTGTTAAAATTAATTAAAATATTCTCTCTTTATTTAAAAAAATTAAAACATCTTTGAAACTGTGTGATGGTTATTTTTACTGCTTTAAATCTTTTTCTACTCTCTAACTATTATCATAACTTTTAGACGTTAATTTTTTTAAAAAGTCTTTTAAATTATTCCAATTTCCATTCACCAAATTTTTCCTATTTTTCATTTCTATTTTCATGAACTACAATTTTTCTATTTTCTCCTAATTGATTTATTAAAGTTTCGATGTAAGTAAAGGTATTTTCATAGTCTTCTATCTCTTTAAATAATAAGACTTCCTCTTTTTCTATTAAACACACTCTATACATTATCTACCTGCCTTTTTTATTTTGTATTCCCTGTATAACATATTTAAACAATTTTTTAAAATTTGTCTATTATTTTTTATTATACCATATACTTTTTGACTATTACTGCATCTAGTATTATGGCTTACTAAGACTAAACTTGAATTAGTAGTATCTAACTTTAAATACTTTAAAAAAAATATAACTCCTGCTTTAACATTTGCTGAAATATTAAATAAATCTACTTGATATTTTTATATGTTTTACATATAAAACATACTGTAACAGTTGTTCCATTCTATTGATGCTACGTTATGATTAAAACCCTTTTCAACTTTCATAGTAGAAATTACCAGTAATAGATTAGTCTCATATTCATTTAAAAATATCACAATATCCTCATAGATAAACTGAGTATTTTCTGAGTTAAAAATATTTTAAAAAATAAACTTTTTTTATAAATCCTTCTTTGAAAAAACATCCAAAATCAGTTAGTACAACAGTTAAGTAGTGGTACTTCTCCATTAGATTAAAGCCTTCTTTAAAAAATTAAGTAATTTTATGCTCTTTATTCAAAGCATTCGGAGCTTCATTTTTTTGAAAAAAGTAAAAAGAATAAAAAATCAAGAAAAATAGAAAGAAATTGATCATTAGCCTTGTATAAATACTCAACAGAAGTCACCAGAGTGCACGCTTAATAGTTTCTCACATTTGCCTTGGCAAATTGCTAGAAACTGCGTGTTAGAAGAGGTATCTTGACCTTTCAGGTGTCTTCGACTTTAAGGGAGGTGAATATTATGGCAAATTATCATTTGAATATATCTTATGGTAGAGTTGGAAAAGGTGGTCCACATATTGACTATATTTTAGGGCAAAATAAATATGCTAATAAAGAAAAGGAAATTAAATACACAAATCACAATTTGCCTAATTGGTCTAAATCTCCTAAAGAGTTTTGGGTAGCTGGTGATGAAAAAGAAAGAATTAATGGTACAGTCTATAAAGAGATTAGAATCTCCCTTCCTAATGAACTAACTGAAGAAAAGAATATTGAGCTTTTAAATGAGTTTCTAGATATCATTTTAGAGGGAAAGTATCACTATTCTGTATCTATTCATAGTAAAGAAAGTTCATATAAAAATGAGATTTTAAATACTCACGCTCATATTATGTTTTCTCCAAGAGAGCTTGATGGAATTGAGCGAAATAAAGATATTTTTTTTAAAAGAGCAAACGCCAAATCTCCAGAGCGTGGAGGTTGTAAGAAAAATACAGAGTGGAATAACATCGAAAAGTTATTAGAGATAAGAAAAATATGGGAAGATTTACAAAATAAATATTTAGAAAATGCCAATGTTAATGAGAGAGTTTCATGTGAAACTTTAGAAAAACAAAGAGAGATTGCTTTAGAAAGAGGAGATTACCTTTTAGCTGAATCTTTAGATAGAAATCCCATTCATATTAATGGAGCCTTATTAAAAAAATCTGAGGAGAAATTAAATGAAACTCATAAACAGAAGCTTGAATCTTTTAAGTTAAATAGAGAGATAAAAGAGTTAAAAGATGAAATTCTAAAATTAGAAAGATTAGAAGCTGAGAAATCTTTGAAAAAAGATACAATAAAAGAGATTGATTTAGAGTTAAATAACTTTAGTGATAGTATGTATCAAGATATTTTAGACACTCATGAGAGATTAGAAGAGATAAATGTGGAGATCTTAAAAGTTGAATATGAGCTTTTAAGCAGCTTTAATATGGAAAAAAATAAGTTAGATTCTTTAAATCTATTATTGAAAGATTTAAATGATAAAAAATTCTCTTTAGAAGAGCATTTAGAACAATTTGAAGATACAATACAAGAGAATGAGTTTAAAGTTTATGCTGAGGAAAAATTAAAAAATAGTTTCAATACTAAATTTAATATATTTAACCAAAGTAACTACGAAATTAAAAAAGCTGAAAAGATCTTAAAAAATATTCCAAGACAATTAGAAAACTTAGAAACTACAAGTTTAAATATTCTGACTAAAGGTGAATATTCTAAGTTAAAGAGACAATTAGATTCCAATGAATTAAACTTAATGATATATAAATCTGGTTATAAGTATAAAGATGGTAGTGAGAAAGAGCTAAATTTCTTTAAAAAAGAGATTGAGAGATTAAGCGAATCCAATAAAGTTATTTTATCTCAAATTGAAAAGATAAAAAGCGACTATTCCACTCCTGAAATGAAAAATAAGAAGATTAGAATTGAAAAAAGTATAGAGGCAAAATTATTAAAAGAAAAAGAGTTACAAGAATCTATTTTGTTAGATAGAAAAATAATAGCTCTTATTCTTCATAAAAAGCTAATTAAGGTGGATGATAGTATTTTCGAGTGTTATTTATCCAACAAAGAGTCCGAACGTCTTAAAATGAGTTTAAGAGCGTCGAAGTCATCTAAAATTTATAATTATTTTAAAGATATGAAATTTAGTGATATAGAAAGATTAGCTTTAAATAGTTTAAGTAAGGGAAGATACTTTAAAGCTATGAAAGAATATAGAGTTTTAGATAAAAAAAGAATTGAGTTGGAAATAGAGAAAGATTCATACTCAACTTTATCTAAAAAATTATTGCATTTAGGATCTTTAACTAAAATAAATAGAGAATTAAAAAGTGTTAATGAGTCTCTTTTAAAATTAGAAAAAGAGTTTAAAGATATTCAAAAATCTATTGGTGACGAAAAACTTCATAAAGAGATATCTAGAATTAATGACTTAAGAGATAGTATTGCCAAAAGATATTCTAAACAAAGTGATATGTATGGAGAACAATCTAAACTTAATGAATTTTTTATTAAAGAGACAAAAAACCTGAAAAGAGAATTAGATCTTGAAAAAGATATATCCAATAGATTTACTAAAAATTCTTTAAAAACAAATTATATTAATTTAAGAGGAAAAATCTTAAGTAACTATTTAGTTGATTTTGAAATAGAGAAAAAGAAGAGAAAAAGTTTTAGTATGGACTTTTAAAATATATAGCAAGTTATGTTTTTTTATGTTTAGTTTTTTGTTTTAAATTAGAATTTATTCATAATAAAAGAAATCTTTTAATGAGGCTTCTCCGGGTCTAATTAAATATTTATGTAAACCTTCAAGTTGGGGTAATATTAAATTATCTAACTTGGAGGTTTTTTTATGAGAAGAAATATGTCTGAAGAAGAAAAGCAAAAAAGAATTAAAGTGAGAGAATTTTTGAAACAAAATCCTATTTCTAGTCCTGATGATCTTAATACTTTTTTTAAAGATATGATGAAAGTTATGATAGAAGAGTTTTACCAAGGTGAGCTAGAAGAGGAGTTAGGGTATACTAAGTATGATTACCGTAATAAAAATTCTAATAACTCAAGAAATGGCTATAGTTCTAAGAAGCTTAAAAGTAGCGCTGGTGAAATTGAAGTTAATGTTCCTCGTGATAGAGGCTGTCTACCCTCAAACTCAAATCCAGCAGTGTATAATTCATCAAATAAGGAGTTCTACTCAATTTGTGTCATATAAAGATATAAAAGCTTTAATCGCTGATCTAAAGCTAGTATATAAAGCGACTACAGAAGAGAGTGCGGTACTAAACTTAGAGTTATTCGACGAAAAATGGGGTAAAAAATATCCAAAGATTGCAATATCTTGGAAAAATAACTGGCCTAGATTATCAACATATTTTAAATATCCTCAAGAGGTAAGAACTTTAATTTATACAACGAATACAATTGAAGGATACAATAGGCAACTGAGAAAAGTGACGAAAAATAAATCAGTTTTCCCTACAGATGATAGCTTGTTAAAGATGCTTTACTTAGCAACACAAGATATCACGAAGAAATGGGCAAGCCGTCAAAGAGATTGTGGTCAAATCATATCACAGCTTCAAATATATTTTGGATGACATATCCCAAACCTAGGATAATTAATCACTCTGAAATAGAATTTGTAAGTAATAAAGGAGAGAAACTACAATAGTTTCTCTCCTTTTCATATTCAAAGAACTATTTTAAATTTTTTGCAATTGCTGCATTTATCTCTTCTAAAGTTATTGTTTTAGAGATAATCTTAGTTCCAAGTTCTAATAAAATCTCTTTTTTAATCTCTTTTATTCTCTCTTCAGAAAGATTAAAAACAACTTTGTAAAGCTCAATGTTATTACTGATATAATTGTTATAGTAATTTATATCATCTATCAAACTTAAATCTACATCTTTTTCCTTTGGAACCTCTTCAATAATTGATTTTGGTTTCTCACTCTTTAGAAGATTATTTTTTAAAATATATTCAGCTATTAATCTATTCTTAGCTGCATTAAAGGCTAATTTTTGAATTTTAGTTTCTTGACCACACTCTTCTATGTAGGCTCTGTAGACTTTTTCTTGGAGCTCTTCCTTTTCCTCAGATGACAGAGATGAAAAATACTCTAACTCTTTCTCATAATTTTTTTGTGACTCATCTTGTTTTACAAACTCCTGAGAATCGTTTAAAACATCTTTTTTAGGCGTTTGTATTACAGCAGCCTCATCTTCACACCAATTATTCTCCAAAGCTTTAATAAAGTATGCTCTGACCTTTTCAACTTTATTTTTTTTCATGTATATAGCAACTGATTCAACTTTTGAGTATCCATATTCTAAAATTGCCTCTTTAATAGTTTTAGGCATAGTTTTCAAACTTCTGGCTTTACTTGGCATAAGTCCTAAAATTTTATCAATCATCTCTTGAGTAACAATAACTGTGGATTCTATTGGAGTACTCTTTTCAATAATTTCAGCATCCTCTATCATCTCATGTTCTGTATCACTAACTGTTGTTTCTGTTAACAGTTTTCTAAAATCGTTTCTGTCTTCAAAAAATCGTTGTTGCTTCTCCTCTTTAGATTTTTCATGAAAGAAGATCTCAATCTCCGATTTTTCCCAAGTGGATTCTTTTATTATTTTAAAATCCTCTATTAAGTTTTTATCTTTAAGTTCTTTAAGAGCTTTTTCTAAAGTCTTCACTGTACTATTTAGATTTTTCTTATCATATTTTAGTGGTATCCTTTTAATTAAAAATATAATATCCATTTTTAAACATAAATTTTCAAATCTCAATTTTTCTATAAGCATATAAATTGTTCTAGCTGTACTTGTAGATATCTCTAAAAGTATTCTTGAGTTATAAACCATATATCCCTTTTGAATAATGTTGCTATAGAAATGATCTGAAATATTTATCTCATAAATCTCTTTTATTCTTTTATCATCATATAAATTTCTATATTTCTCATTTTGCTTTAAAGATAAAGTTATTATTTCTAAAGTTAAAATAGGGGTACTTACCTCTTTGTTTATAGTTCCTCTTAATTCAGAGGAATACATTGTATTTTTAAAATTATAATTAGTTTCTGCTAATCTCAGCAAAGCACTTTTTATGATATTCCCATATCTACCTGTATTTAGCTTTAATTTATCTCTCAAATCTGTTACAGAAATTATGAATTTTTTAGGCATACCTTTTTCTTTCATAATTTGCATTAGTGCAATAAATACTTTTTCTTCAGTTTCTCCAGGAATATAATTACCTGCTGTTGGGGTAACTGTTATATAAGTGTCACGATTACTATTAAAAAAATATTTAACAACTTGATTTACTTTTCGTTTTGTATTTTTTGAAAAAATGGGAAGTTGAATTAAATTCATTTCCATTCTTATTAACTCTTTATTTTTAACAAGTGTTTCTTCTACATAAAAATTTTCTTCTACATATTCTGTTTCTGGAGTATCTATGGTTTCTTGCCACCAAACATCATTATTTTTTTTAACTATTTTTTTACTCACTTAAACACTTCCCCCCTGGATTAAAAATCTTACTGAGTATTTTTTCCTAATTACTGGGTTACATATTGCCAAAATCAAGAAAAAACGATCTTAAAAGCAACCACTTAATTAGGAATTTCATATAATATTGATTATATTACATGTTTTTTTTATAAAAATCAATTGTTTTTTTAAAGTCTAACCCAGTAATTAGGAAAGAGACACCACTTAATTAGGAAAGAGTAACCATCTAATTAGGAAGATGTCACCATCTAATTAGGAAAGTGTCACCATCTAATTAGGAACAAAAAAAGTGTGCATAATGTCAATAAACTCAATGGGCCAAAGGGTGTTTTTTGACGTTTTTTTTTGTACATAACAATATAACAATATTTACAATATAAACAACTATATACAATGTCTAAAAAATAGATTCATGTAAAGAATTAAACTTTAGACTTTACAAAAGATCTTTCATTTAAGTATAATATATTAATTGTTACAAAAGATTAAGGGGTGAAATTTAAAATTGGGAAAGATTATAGCTATAAAAAATAATAAAGGTGGAGTGGGTAAAACATTTTTAGCAACTCAAATAGCCTCTGGATTATCTTATTTAGAAAATAAAGTTTTAATTTTAACATCTGATCCTCAAAATAATGTATTTAACTATTTATTTAGAGGAGAAAAAACTTTTAGAAAAGGTTTAAAAGCAGAGGTTTTAAAAAAAGATGGAGAATATTTTAGATTAAGAAGTGATTTATATTTTTTACCTCTTGAAGATGTTAAGTTTTCTAATCAATTTATAAAAGAATTACCTATATTTTTAGAAAGAGTAAAAACAGAATTTGATTATGTTATTATAGACAGCATACCAACATTAAAAATAGATGAAATATTTTTAAAAGAATCAGATAGTATTTTAATTCCTAATTTTGCTAACTCTGTTACATTAGAAGGAGTTTTAAATTTATTAAAAACAGTTGATATAAATAAAGTTAAAGCTATTATAACAAATAATTATAAAGATACTAAAGTTCAAAAAGAATTTTATAATATGTTAAAAGATGAATTGGAAGATTATCCTATTTTAGTAACAGAACCTATTAAAAATTTATCTTTTATTGAAGGTATGTTAGAAGAAAAGAAAACAATATGGGAATACCAAAATAAATCAGCTTCTGAAGTTCAAAAAATATTAATCTCACTTATTAAAGAGATTCAAAACTGAGTTCCAACTTGAAACTCAGTTTCAAGTTAAATTGGAGGGTAAAAATGGCTAAAAATGACAGAAATAAAATTTTTAATAATATGAAATCTCTTTTGAATGAAACAAAATTAGAAAAAAAAGAGAATACTTCAGCCAATGAAATTAATCAACAAGATATAGTAGAACTTTTAGATTTAAAAATTTTTAAAGAAATAACAGATGACGAAAAAATAATAAATTTTTTATTAAATAGTTCTATTGAACTATTTAAAATTCAAGCAAAAAATGTAATTGAATTAGGTCGTGTGTTTGATAATGTTTATAAGGAATTAGGTGGAGAAGGAAGTAAGTACACAGGTTTATATGAAAAATGGTTATTAGCTAATAATATAAGTAAAAGTACAGCTTTAAGATACAGAAAAAGATTTGAACTATATAATGATGTCATTCCTGAAAAAAAGAATCTAGTTTTACTTTTATCTCAAAAGTATATAGATTTGATTTACTTAGAAGAAAATAGAAAAAAATTTATAGAGCTTATAAATAAAGGTGCAAATAAAAAAGAAATAATTGAGTTCATTGATAATCAAGATATGATAATTCCTATTGAAGAAAAATTAAAAGAAGAGACTAAATTTGATTTTAATTATATTCCTAAATTTATAAAGTTTTCATCTGAAGTAGATAATAAAATAAAAACATTAGATGAAAAGAAAAAAAGAGATTTGCAAAAATATTTGAAAAAAATAGAAGCTTTATTAAAGTAATAAAAAAAGTCTTGGGAGTTTCCCAAATTTAGTGTAAATTAACTTCTTAGCTATCAAATTTTAAATGTCCAAATAGGCTATCTTAGATTAGGTACTACAAGATACTTCTTCCTAAGATAGCTTTTTTTATTATTTAGGAAATTATAATTTTTTGAAATTATTCTTAAAAATACTAAAAATTAAGATGTAGCTAATAAATATATTAAAAATTAATCTATTGCTTTACTTTATAGAAAAGCAAAATACCACAGTTACCTGTGGTTAGAAATTTTAAATTTTCTTCTTGAGTCTAAAATCAAAAATACCATATTTTTTATGGAAAAATATAGTTAAAATCATATTAGATCCGCATTGAAGGCACTTTAATGGATTTATACCAAGCCATTTTTCTATGCGCTCGGCCCAAGTAAGTTTTGTAATAGCCTTTTGTTTTTTTAGGTGCTTAAGTTTTATTAAATTTTTTAATTCTTGCGAGAAGTTTCTAGAGTAAATACCGTATCTTCTAATCATTTTAAAACCTTTAGGTGGAATATGAGCAACTAATTGTTTAATGAACTTTTCTACAGGAAGTTCAAGAAATACTTTATTTTTTTCAGGAAGTTGTTCATACCAAAAAGTAACGCTATTACCATCAAAATGAGTGATTCTATATTCAGCTAAAGGAGGTCTAGCGAGATATCTACCTAAATACTTAAGAGCATTTAAAGAATTGTAAATTTCAGTTCCTTTAACATCAATAAAAAAATCGATTTGGTTTTTCCAAATAGAATTGACAATGTTTAAAAGTTTTTGATCATTAGGAAAAGCTTCTTTTAAAGTTGTAGTAACAATATATTTCCAAGAATTTTTAAATAGTGAGTAAGGAAAAAAATCAACAGATTTCCATTGTAAGCTTTCTTTGAATCCACCGCAAGTAATTAAGATATGCAGATGTGGATTAAAATTAGATTTTCTGCCGAATGTATGGAAAAAAGTAATGTATCCAAAATGAGTTGTTTTATATTTTTTCCAAAAGTGATCTTTAAATACAGAATTAAGCGAGTCAGAAATTGATGTTAAAAGTTCTCTATTATTAAGAAAAAAAGATCGTAATTCCTTAGGGATTGTAAAGAGAAGATGCCTATGCTTGTGATTAATCATTTGTTGATTAAGTTTATTAGCCCAATTTTCGATATATATTTTAGAACAACAGGAACAAAATTTAGTTTTACAAGTAACAGGTTTACATGCGCGTGAACCACAATGAGGGCATTGATATTCTATTCTAGCAAAATCAAAATTTTTGCAGTTAATAGATTTAAAGACAGTATCTTTAATATGATTAAAGTAGTCTTTAGAAAAAAACTCTTGAATAGAATTTAAAATATTAGTATAATTGACAGAAGTAAAAATTTGTTTAATAGTATACATGGTGTAACTATTATATCAAAAAATTAGCTCTGTCACAAAAGTGGCAGAGCTTTTTTTATTTCAAATATTTTTCTAGACGTTCTCCATACTCTATTGATAACATTCTTAGAATTCCTTCCCTACCTCTGACTTTTTGGTTCCACTTTTTCATAATATTTTTACTAGAAAGAAAAAGAACCTTTAACAAAGCATCTTCATTAGGATAAACAGATCTAGAATTACTAACTTTTCTAAACTGACTATTTAAACTTTCAATTATATTAGTAGTATAGATCATCTTTCTAATTTCCATAGGAAAATTAAAAAAATGCGATAATTCACTCCAGTTAGTATACCAACTTCTAAGAGCTGGCGCAAACTCAGGAAGATCATTCTTTAAAGCCTCTAAAGCTTCAAACGCACATTCTGCATTAGTAGCATTGTAAATACTTTTTAGCTGCTGAGCATAGCTTTTTCTATCTTGATAATTCATATATCTTAACGTATTTCTGATTTGATGTACCATACAACGTTGGATCTTAGTCTCAGGAAAAATAGTTAAAATGGCATCACTAAAACCTTTTAAACCATCAATAGACACTGTAAAAATATCCTCAATGCCTCTAGTTCTTAATTCATCTACAACTTTTAACCAGAACTTAGAACTTTTATTCTCTCCTATTACAATACTTAAAATATCTTTTTTTCCTTCTAAATCTATTCCTAAAACAACATATGCAGCTCTATTTGAAACTTTCCCATTACTTTTAATATTAAAATGTATTGCGTCCATGAATACAAAAGGATAGCATTTTTGTAGTGGTCTATTTTTCCAATTATCTATCTCTTCAAAAACTCTATCAGTTATTCTACTAATTTGTGATGCTGAGAATGTTAATCCATAAATCTCTTCAAGATGAGCATTAATCTCAGAAATAGTCATTCCACGCCCATACATAGAGATAATTTTATCTTCAATATCAGAGATATCTCTAGAATATTTAGGAACAACTGTTGGTTCAAACTGTCCCTCTCTATCTCTAGGAATATCAACCTGAACTTTTCCAAGAGAGGTATTAACTTGCTTAGAATTATACCCATTTCTACTGTTAGTAGTATTAGCGCTTGATTCTCTGTCATATTTATCATATCCAATAGCTTCATCAAATTCAGCTTGTATCAAGATATTAACCATAGCTTTAAACATATTTTTCATGAAATCTTGAGCATCGTCAGCAGATTTAATCTTATTTTCTTCAATTAATTGTTTAACAAGTGGATTTACTTCTGAATTTTTTCTAGCCATAAAAAAACCTCCTCAGTTATTAATTTAATTATACAAATTAATAGCTAAGAAGGTAAAATATATATATTTAATTTTTACAATTTACACTAAATTTGGGAAACCCTCTGGCAGAGCTTTTTTTAATCTTTCTTTTTCCAACTATCTACTTTATCTAGAAAGTTATTCATATTAGAAGCTCTATCTCGATAAGTTTTTATTCCTATATATGACTTTTCAAAAGTTTCCCATTGCATTAAACTGTTATCTCTAAAAACCTTTTCAAAAAAACCATCTATTAAAAGGGAATTTTGAGCAAAATCATTTGATAATTTTTCTTTTAATTCATCTGTTAATTTTTCACTATTTCCAATAGTTACAGCTTCTAAATCCTTAGCGAAAAATATTGTTTCAAATGGAACTCTTGGTATTTTCCTCTCAGAAATATTCTTTTGCTTTTCTTGTCGTCTTTGAATCTGGTTTTGGTAAACTTCAATCTCTTTAAAATTGAACATTTTTGATAGACACTCTTTTTTATTTAATCTAGGCAGAGTTTCTTCAAAAAAACAGTTATCAGTATCTGTTACATAAAAAACATATTCAATATTTTTCGCTTTTATACCAAGATCTTTTACATCTTTTCTATTTAAATATTCAATTATGATATTTTCAATATATTGATTTATATTATCAGCAGTAACTGTAAAAAGAGTTTTGCTATTGGGGATGTTTTCACTTGTTTTATCACCATAAGTTATTTGTACTGATAATTTTTTTCTATTCTTAAACATCAATTTTGTTATATATGCAGAAAGAGTTTCTTCATCTGAAGGTCCTTCAACAATAAAAAGAACAATTTTAATTGCCATTTTTTAACACCAACCCTTTTACAAAGACATTTAAAGCTGGAATATTTAAATGAAGAGGTTCTATATTGTCTTCACTCCATAAAGCTTGAGAACGTAAATACTTTTGTCTAATGTTAGTGCTATTTGAAATTCCTTTCATAAATGTGTAAACTATATCATCATTAGATTCAGTGGCAATTATAATAGAATCCTTACCTAATTTTTCCATAGGTAAAAGATTATGCCCTGTGAAAATAAGCTGTCCTTTAGCTAAAGGTGCCATTGTTTCTAGTAATACAGCTAATAGATATTCAAAGATATGAATATCTAGTTCGTCTATAACAATAATAGCTTTTTCATTTTGTATATATACAATTAAAATAGATAAAAGAGATACAAGCTTAATTGTACCAGTAGATTCCAATGTTAAAGGAATTTTGATACCTTTTTTTATTAGGAACAAGTTGATAGCAGTTCTTTCGTCATTTTCATCGACTCCAACAACTTTTTCTTCAAGTATAAACCTAGAATCAGGAATAATAATTGAAAGCAGTTTATCTATATTTTTAGCAGCTCTTTTCAAAGAGTCTACATCTTTTTTATTGAAAATGTTATCTTGAGTAGAGTAATTTATAGTATCTAAATCAGAACCATTTCCATAATTGATAGGAATAACTAGTGTATCCTTATAAAGAGCTTGTTTTGATAAAGTAACTACAACAATATTTTTAATTAAATTTTCAACTATTTTTAAATTTTCAAATGAATCTTTCAGAATTTTAAATTTAGGATCTTCTAATTTTTTTACATCAGTATGTAAGAATGAACTCAAGAAAAAAGTGTTCAAATTACTAAAGTTTTTCAACAGTTGTTTAAAGTTTGACGTATCTAAAAAATCGATTAAAATATTTGAATTTGTTGTATTTGTTCCACCTATAAAAATCTCTGGTAATAACAGTGTATCATCATTTTTAATCTTAGCTATATGCTGAAATTTACGTCTAGCTTTAGATTGTTTTGAGAAAACTCCTCCCTAGAAACAAAAATTCCACCGTTACTATCTTTGATAAACTCCACTAAAACTTTGAAATCAGTATCTTCGTGAACAAAAAAATAGCTTCGATAACCATATTTTGTTTACCTATAGTCATAAGTTTTAGAATTTTATCTAAAACCTGGTTATTATTTATATATTTAGAAGTGTTGCTAAAATATAGCTTTAAAACTTCTAAAGCTTCTACAATAGATGTTTTTCCTGTTCCATTAGGACCATAGATTCCAGATAAATTACTACGGAATTCTATTACACTATTTTTTATATTTTTAAAATTTTCCAATCGGATTTCTTTTATATTCATTTTTATTCTCACTTTCTAAAAACATATTTTATACTAATTTTAACATAATAGTTATATAAAAACAATTTATTTTTGTTAAATTGTGTTTTTTTATCATAATTTTACAAAAATTAAGTAAAGATGTTATGTTAAAATTGGCGCCAGCTATATCTACGTCTCATAATAAAAGTCGTTAGACTATTTTGACTAAGATATAGTTTATTTAAAATTAAGTTTGACCATTTTTTGAATAATATATTCAAACCAATTGAAAATATTGAAGTTATTTTAGGAGCTAGTGGTAATATTGAAGATATATTAAAAACACATTTAAACGGATTATTAGATTCTAATGGAATTTCTTGTACACACACTCATAATTAAGAAGTCTAATAATTATAAATATAAAATAAAAAGTACATTTAGTCTTATACTATAATGTACTTTTTTTAAATTTGATAAATTAAACTTGATAATATGTATGTATAAACAAAGTTCATTCTTTTTTTATTGCTATATTCATAACATAAAAGCGAGTTATATTATCCTCAAATCAACAAATAGTGTTCACTCAAGTCTTTGATACTAATGAGAAATTGATAGATAGTTATAAAATGGATTTAATCTTCTAGTGTGAACTATGAAGAGAATGTAAAAAAATAGAGGAAAAAATAAAAGGATTAGAAAAGTTTAAATTTTCTGAATTAGAAAAACTAAAGAAAGATTTGATTAATAATCCAGAACGATACTTAAATTAAAATTAACTAAAAGTTTTTTAATTGTCATATTCATAACACAAAAGTATAATACTATCTAAATACAAAAGATAACACGAAATTTTAAAGGAGGACGAACAATGAAAAAATTATTAATAATCGGAACTTTAGTATTAGGAGCTGTAACTTTTGCAGCAAACGGAACTGGAAAATTAGCAGGAAATGCACAGACAAACGGAGTGACAAGAATGGCAGCAAATAACGGAATATGTGTTGTTACAGGAACTACCGAGAGAGCAAACAAAGGAGAATTTATTGGATCAGGTAGAGTAGCGCAAAATCAAAATCTTAATAACCAAGGAAGAGGAAGAGGAAACGGTCAAGGAAGAATGTTTAAAAATCAAGCTAATAATACATCTGTAAATAATGTAGCTACAACTGAAGGAACAAAAAATAATTAAGATTAAAAGGCGTAAATTCTACGCCTTTTTTACTATATATATAATGAAAAATATGATAAAGTTTATTTAGAATAAATCTGATTAAATTATAAAGAGGTTAGGAGGCGAGAAAAATAAAAAAGATATTAATAGTAGAGGATGAAATAAATTTAGCTAATTCTATAAATCTTTTTTTGAAAAATCAAAATTTCAAAATAATCATGATTCATGATGGAAAAGAAGCTATTGAGAAGTTCTATGATGAGACTCCAGATCTTGTACTTTTAGATATAAACCTACCAAATATAAATGGATGGGATATATGTGATGAAATTAGATGTAACTCTGATATTCCGGTTATTATGATGACTGCTCGAGATAGTGAATTTGATGAATTAAAAGGTTTAGAATTAGGAGCTGATGACTATATCACAAAACCAGTTAATCTAAAAATCTTGTTAGCTAGAATAAAAAGAATTTTAAAAATAGATGATAAAAGTAGTTACTATTATAATGGATTGGGTTTCGATAGTAGAACTTTAGAACTTACAATAAATGGGGAAAAGGTAGAGCTATCTCCCAAGGAAAGTCAGATATTAGAGTATTTTATTAAAAATAAAGGTTTTGTTTTAAGTCGAGAGAAACTGATAAACGAAATTTGGGGATTCGATTACGAAGGAGACGATAGGGTAGTAGATACTCTGATAAAAAGATTAAGAAAAAAAATGGGGATTTTTAGTGAAAGGATTAAGACTCTCCGTGGGATGGGATATTCATATGATGAAGATAAGATTTAATTTTTTTAAAAAACTTATGGTGTACTCAATCTTCCTTGCTTTTATTAGCGTAGCTATGGTACAAATTTTAAATTTAATATCTTTAGATCATTTTTATATATATAGAAAAAAGCTTGAACTCCCTTAATTGCAAAAAAATAGAGGAGTTTGCAAATAATGAAAGTGAATTAAATAGTTATATTGAAGCTATCAGCTCTGATGGGATTCAAGTAAATTATGGAAATATGAATATCAATCATAGAGGAAAAAATATCGGAAAAAGAAATAATTTTCTTTTACAAAATACATTAAATTTAAATGAAGCATCACTTATAAAAACTAAAATGGGTGGGAGGCACCTAGTCTATTATACTATTATAAATAACACACCTTTAATTTTAATTCTACCTTTAGTTGCATTGGAAAATTATAAATATGAGGCATTTTTAATACAAGGAATATCCATGTTTATAGCAATATTTATAAGTTTATTATTTGGAAGATATTTTTCTAAAAAACTTACTAAAAATTTAGAAAAATTAAATACAGCTGCTCATAAAATAGCAGACTTAGAATTTGTAGAAAAATTAGATATAGAAAGTGGAGATGAAATAGAAGAGTTGGCGAACTCTATTGAAAAGATGTCCTCAGAATTGAATCAATCTATGTCTAGTTTAAAGAGTTTTGTAGGAAATGCTTCTCATGAATTAAAAACACCAGTCTCAACTATAAATATGATTTCACAAAATTTACGAGAAAATAGAGATTTAACTCAAAGTGAAAGAAAAAAGCTATATAATCTTTTAATTAAAGAAAGTGAAGAGATGAATGAACTAATACAGAATTTATTGATTCTTTCAAAAATAACGTACTCAAAAAATCTTTTACATTATGAAAATTTTAATTTAAAGGAATTAATTCAAAAAGTTTTATACAAGTATGAACTTTTAGAACTTGAAAAAAATATTGATGTAAATATAAAAGGCGACGAAGATTTGATTATAAAAACTGATTATAAATTTTTTAAAATAGTAGTAGAAAATTTAATTCAAAATGCTTTGAAGTATTCTTTAGAAAATGAATGTATCCATATAGAATTCAACCAAAGAACTCTTATTTTAAAAAACAGAACTTACACTAATTTGAATGAAGAGGCTTTAAATCTTTTTTCTCCATTTAAAAGAGGGGAAAGTTCAGTGGGAAAAGATATAGAAGGATCAGGATTAGGACTATATATTGTAAAAAATATTTTGGAGTTATTAAATTTGAAATATGAAATAAAAATCGTAGAGGATAATTTTTATTTTATAATTTATTTAAGTTAGTAGATTTAACGGGAGTGTACCAAATTTAGTATAAATTCATTTTTTAGCTATCAAATTTTAAATGTCTAAATAGGCTATCTTAGATTAGGTACACCAAGATACTTCTTGCTAAGATAGCTTTTTTAATTTTCCTAATCCTAGTTTACAAAATGTAATTATAGTAACTAGAAAATTCATATTTATTACTTTAGAATTCAAGTATATACATCCTTAATACCTTGACAAATAAAAAATTATAAGGTAATTAAATAGTATAATTTTTTAATTTAGGGGGAGGACTATAAAATGAAAACAAAATTTTTAAGTTACTTTTTAATTTCTACAATTTTATTAGGAAATGGAATGAAAGATGGAGTTTATATTGGAACGGGGAAAGGGTACAAATCAGATATTAAAACTGAAGTAATAATAAAAAATCAAAAAATAGAAGATATTAAAGTTATTTCAAGTAGTGATACAAGTATAATTTCCGACGCAGCTTTTAATAATATAAAAAAAGATATAATAGAAACTCAAGGTTTAGGTGTTGATATGGTGGCTGGAGCAACATCATCAAGTAATGGATTTTATAGAAGTATTATAGAAGCACTTAAAAGTTCAGGTGCTAATATTTCAGAATTAAGAAAAATTAAAAAAGAAAAAGTATTAAAAAAAGAAAAGAGAGAATTAAATACAGATGTTTTAGTTATTGGAGGAGGAGGAGCTGGACTAGCTGCTGCTTCATCTGCTACTGAAAATGGGGCTAATGTTATTCTAGTTGAAAAAATGAGTTTTTTAGGTGGAAATACTATTTTAGCTGGAGGAGCTTACAATGCTGTAGATCCTAAAAGACAAAAACCAATGAATATTGAAGATTCAAATGAACTTTTTTATAAACAAACTTTTGAAGGTGGGGATAAGAAAGGGAACCCTAAGCTTGTTAAAATTTTAACTGATAATGCTTATTCAGGTATTGAATGGCTTGAGGGTAAGGGAATGAAATTTAAAGATGATGTATTTACAGTTTTAGGTGCTCTTTATCCAAGAAGTCATAAGCCTATAGATCCCGTTGGAACTGGTTTTATCTTAACTTATGAAAAGTTTTTAAAAGAAAACAATGTTCCAATCTTACTAGATACACAAGCTAAAGAACTAATTATTGAAAATAATCGAGTTGTTGGTGCTGTAGTTGAAACTCCTGAAGAGATATTAACTATTAAGAGCAAAAATGGTGTTATTTTAGCCACTGGAGGTTTTTCTAAAAATATTGAGTATAGAACAAAGTATAACCCTAAATTAACAGAAAATATATTATCTACTAATACTCCAGCTGCCACAGGAGATGGAATTAACCTTTCACAAATGGCCAATGCTAATCTAATAGGAATGGAAGATATTCAAATGCTACCATTAGGAGATCCTAAAACAGGAAGTTTAAGTGGAAATATTGAAACAACTGTTGAAGATAGAATTTTTATAAATAAAAAAGGGAAACGATTTGTTGCTGAAGATGAGAGAAGAGATGTTATGACCAATGCTCTTTTAAATCAACCAGATGCATTATTATATGTTATTGTAGATTCACAAGTCTATCCAAATGAAAATGATAAAAATAATTTTAATGAAAGCATTAAAGAGTTAGTTGATGAAAATAGAGCTATTAAGGCTGATTCTTTAGATGAATTAGCTAAAAAACTTGAGATAGATCCTGAAGTTTTAATAAAAACAATAAAGGATTACAACTTAGCTGTTGATAAAAAATCTGATGAATTTGGTAGAAAATTATTTGGTAAAAAAATAGAAAAAGCACCATTTTATGCTGGAGCTAGAATTCCAACAATTCATCATACAATGGGTGGAGTTGAAATTAATGAAAATGCTGAAGTTTTAAATAAAAATGGAGAGATTATAGAAGGGTTATTTGCTGCTGGTGAAGTTACAGGTGGTATTCATGGAACAAATAGACTTGGTGGAAATGCCTTAGCTGATATAACTGTATTTGGAAGAATTGCTGGAGAAAAAGCTGCTAATAATAAATAACTAAAAAATTTAGAGTAATATTTTATATTTTTAGGGATGATTAAAAAAATCATCCCTTTATTAATTTTAGATTTTTTTTATAAATATACTTGAAATTATAAAATCTAAACTATTTTTTATTACCTTAACTCTAGTTTATAAAATACAATTATCTTAACTAAACATCTTATACTATCTTTGACTAGTGTAAATGTTAAAATAAAATTATTGACTTTTACACTTTCTTGGAAAATATATATTTGAAGAAAGAAAAATAGAAGTCAAGCATTAGGACATAATTCAGTCATATCTTTGCAAATATCTAAAATAATAGGAATAGTCCTAGGAGCTTTTGCAAATCTATTTGCACTATTTGTCTCTTGTTCAATCATGCCATATCTTATAAGATAATCAGGACTGGAAATAGGATTTTGTTTCAAAAATTCTCTCACTTTAATTCTTTTTTGCTTTTCTTCTTCAGACATATTTCTTCTCATAAAAAAACCTCCAAGTTAGATAATTTAATATTACCCCAACTTGAAAGTTTATATAAATATTTAATTAGATTCAGATGATTTATATTGAGTGTATATAGGATATATAATTTTTTGATTAATTAAATTTATAAGTTAAGCCAATATATCCACACCACATATTATGTGATTGTTTTCCATTAACTCCACCAAAGTATTTAGAGTTTTCGAAGTCTCTTTTTTCATTTTCATATCCAATGCTTATGAAAGTTGAGAAATCTTCATTTATGATATAGTTAGCCATTAATTCATATCTGATTCTATTTCCAAATGTAGCATCCCAGCTTTTTTTGTAATTACCATCAATTTTGTCGTCTACATTTTTATCTAAAGTTAATCTGATTCTAGGCATAACTGTTAATTTTTCATTAACAACATAAGGTGTCATAATTCTAATTTGGGTTTCAACCATTTCATAGTTATCATAAAATTCTCCAATATTATAAATTGTAGGATTTATAGAAAGTTTTTCAGTTAAAGAAAAAGTTGGACCAAATTCAAATTCCCAGAAGTTTCCTTTTGAATTTTTACCATTGCTTTTATCTTTATCATGACCAATAACAGCCCACCCAGTAAACATATTATCATAGTAGTTCCAGTCAGTTCCAAGTTCAATCCTATCTCTCCTGAAATTATCAGCTTGTTCATTTCTGTATTTAATATGAAAACCTTGTTTTTCAAAGAGTTGATACCTAACTTTCCAATCAACTTTAGTCATATCTCTTGCAGATTCTTTAAAAGAGTATACATCCCCATTGTATCTTCTTTCAACATTTAAATCTAAAGTTAATCTGTCTCTTGAAGCAGCAACCCCAGTCCCCAAGAAAAGTCCATCTTCAGAATTACCAACTTTCTCCATTTTATTTGGAGCTCTTCTGACTTTAGATGAGTTTTGAATATCCTCTGTTTCTAAATAAAGTCTTCCAGTAAAATACCATTTACTATCTTGAGGAATAATGACTTCAGATAAAACCTCGGTTTGGGTATTATAAATTTCCTCAGTTAAAGTTGTTTCAGCAAAAGTGGTATTACTGATTACAGCTAAGGCTGCAAGTAAATAAAGTGATTTTTTCATAGTTTTTTCTCCCGTGTCTTAAATCTATATTTTTGTTATCTTGATAATTTTACTACTATAATCTCCAAGTTTTTCTAAATTCTTAGAATCATGAGTATCTATACCAATTTTTCTAAATTTAATACCAGAATACATAAGTTCATCTCCGTAGAAAATTTCTCCTAAGATATCTTCATGCTCAATTTTATATTTAAAATCTGGATTTAATCCAGCAGCAAAAGCTTTATCAAAACTTGGATTTGGAATAGAATGAATTCTATAAACACCTAAGATAGCTTCTGATTGATCTTTATTTACCATAATCCAAGATACATTTTGGAACCCATTTTCAAATGGTGATTCAATTCTATGGAAAGTTCCAAATTGTAATAATTCTCTATTTTCTTTAAAAAATTCTATTTGTCTTTTAACAGAATTAGCTTCATCATCCGTTATATGATTTAAATCAAGTTCATAACCGAAAGCACCAAAGAATGCAACATTTGCTCTAGTATCAATAGATGTGATTCTACCTGTTTGATGATTAGGAACAGCTGATACATGAGCTCCCATAGACGATATAGGATAAATTATTGATGTACCATATTGTATTTTTAATCTTTCAACAGCATCAGTATCATCACTTGTCCATATCTGTGGCATATAATAAAGCATACCAGCATCAAATCTATTTCCACCACCAGCACAAGATTCAAATAAAATATGAGGGAACTCAGTAGTTAATCTTTCCATTAAGTCATATACTCCAAGAATATATCTATGTGCGGTTTCACCCTGTCTTTTACCTTCTAAAACACCAGACCATACATCAGTCATATTTCTATTCATATCCCACTTAATGTAAGATATTTTAGATTCTCTTAATATTTTTGAAAGTTTTTCATAAAGGTAATCTCTAACTTCAGCTCTACCTAAATCTAGGGTTAACTGATTTCTACTTAAAGTTGGTTTTCTATTTGGTATAGAAAGAGCCCACTCAGGATGCTGTCTATAAAGATCTGTGTCAGGATTTACCATTTCAGGTTCAAACCAAAGACCAAATTTCATACCCATTTCATCTATTTTTTTAGAAAGTCCTTCTACACCACTAGGTAATTTTGATAAATTACTCCACCAGTCACCTAGTCCAGAAGTATCTCCATTTCTAGTACCAAACCAACCATCATCTAAAACAAAAAGTTCTACTCCTAATTCTTTTGCTTTTATAGCTATTTGAACTATTTTATCTTCATCAAAATCAAAATATGTAGCTTCCCAATTATTTATTAAAATAGGTCTAGCTTTATGTTTCCATTCTCCTCTAATAAGATTATTTTGATAGAATTTATGATAATTTTGACTAAGTGTATTAAGTCCAGAGTCTGAGTAGCACATAACAACTTCAGGTGCTTCAAAAGTTTCATCTTTTTCTAAAATCCACGAGAAATTAAAAGGATTTATTCCCATATTAATTCTAATATTATCGTAGTGATCTTTTTCAACTTGAGCTAAGAAGTTTCCACTATAAACAAGGTTAACTCCAATGTATTCACCTTTAAATTCATCAGCACCAATCTCTTTTAATGCTATAAAAGGGTTATTATTAGAACTACTAGCTCCTCTTTTACTATCAATAGATATTCTATTTTGATTTATAGGTGTTGTAACAACATGTCTTTCTCTAGCCCAAGCACCAGAAAGATGCATAAGTTCATAATTTTTTTGTGGAATATCCATGTTAAAACTTAAAAATCTTTCTAAAGTTAAAGGAGAAGATCCATTATTTATAATATTAGAGTTTCTTGTAATAATTGGATAATTTTTATATATAGTATATGATAATATAATCTCTGAATTTAAGTGCTTATCTTTTAATGTTATCTGTAATGTTTTAGCTTCATCATCATTTTCAAGATAAGTTTGTGGGAGACCTTTTAAGCTTGGTTTTCTATTAAAAATCTCATATTTAGAAAATTTATAATCAGTAACTCTACTACCGTTTTCTTGTAATATTACATATGCTGGCTCTCTGTAGTCACCTGTTCCAAAAGCTGGAAACTCTTGTTTTAAAGTATCTAAAGCAAATCCAGATACACCATCAATTTGTTCAGGAGTATAAGGAACTTGATGTTCAAATATTTGAAGCATATTTGAGAAATTTTCTCTGTGATTTAATCTTTTACCAAAATATAGATGACCTAAATCACCAGTACCTAAAACTTTTATAATATAACTAATCTTATCATTTTGTAAATGAAACTCCATGTTATTAGAATTAAAAAATATATTCATCTTATACTCCTTATTTATTTTTTTTCAATTTATCAAAATCTTCTTTCATTTTTTTAGAAGCTTCAGAAACAGTCATTTGTCCAGATATAATAGAAGCTCCAATAGAACAAAGAGTTTCCCAAGCTCCACTAGGTAAGTACTCTCGATCAAAGAAACCAACATATTGATATTGATCTCCTAAATTGTAGCTATCTTCAAACTTTCCAAGATCACTTTTAGCATTTGTAAGTCCAGTAGGTAAAATATTTGCGGTTGCCATTTTAGATACATTTTCTGGTTTTGCTAAATAATCTAAGAATTCTAAAGCTTCTTTTTTGTTTGGAGAATCTTTCCAAACACCAAGGGCCATTCTTTCACCAGTAATAAAATATGATTTTTGATCTCTATCTTTAGTGGGTAATGCAATAAAATCAAGTCTAGCATTAGGATTATAGCTATTTCCTTCATTAATCATAGAAGTTCCAAAGAATAAAAATGCAGCTTTTCCAGTTCCAAGAGCTCTAGCAGCCTCATTTCCTGTTAATGCATCTCTATTTATATAACCATTATCTACAAGAGTTTTAATAAATTCACCAGTTTGATTCCAAGCTTTTTCATCAAAAATTCCATTTTTAAGGTTTTCACCTTGTGGATTATCATTAGTTAAGATAATAAGACCTGGAGCTATCCAGTCATATATATTTCCAACAGAAGCAGAATCTTTTCCTCCTATATATATTGGTGTTACGCCAATTTGTTTTACTTTTTCAAGAGCAGCAATAAAATCATCGGTAGTTTTAATCTCTTTTGGATTTACTCCAGCAGCTTCTAAAACATCTAAGTTATAAGGTAGCCCAACTATATCAACATCAAGAGGTAATATATAAAATTTATCATTTTCATCGGTAATAACAGGAGCAATAGCTGGACTTAAATATTTTGCCCACTCTCTATTATTTAAAGGCTCTAGATATTCTTTATATCTATTTACAGACCAACCATGGGTACCAAATATATCAGGTAAAGAGTTTGTAGCCATTTTGGTTTTCATAGTTTCTTCATAATCTGAAGATCCTGGTATAAATTCGATATTAACTTCTGGATTATTTTGATTATATTCTTTTATAATTTCTTCTAAAGCAACAGAAGATGGCTCACCATTGTGAGAATTACTTGTGACAACTATATTTTTCTTTTTAGCTTTAGGCTCTTTATCACCACATGCAGTAAGAAGACCCAAAAGTGCCAATGATAGAACTATTTTTTTCATAATTTATTCACTCCTTAAATTTTTATTTTATTGATCCACTTGTCATTCCAGCAATGAAATATCTTTGTAGGAATATATATAAAACAATTACAGGTAAAACAGCAATAATTGCTCCAGCAGCAGCAGCTCCTAGATTTGATGAAGATGTACTAAAAAATGATGATATAGCTAAAGTAACGACTTTCATCTTTTGTGATTGTAAAAGATAAACTGAAAATTGGTAGTCATTCCAAATTCCAACACCAGTTAATATAATAACAGTAGCTGTTATAGGTTTTAAAAGTGGAAATATAACTGTACGGAAAGTTCTAAATTTACTACAACCATCAATCATAGCAGCTTCCTCTAACTCTTTTGGTATAGTATGAATAAAGTTACTGTATAAGAAAATACTAAGTGGTAGATTAAAAGTTGTTAATGTTAAAATAATTCCCCAATAAGTATTTATTCCATGAATTCTTGTTAAGGTAGTTAATAAAGGTACCAAAATACTAAGCGGTGGAACCATCATAACCGCTAGAATTAAATTTAGAATAACTTTGTTTGTAACACTTTTATGTCTTGCTAATGGATATGCAGCTAATGCTCCAAGTGTAGTTATTAAAACTATAGAACAAGCAGTTATAATAAAACTATTTTTCATAGCAAGAAGTAGTTCAGCTTTTTCAAAAGCATGTATAAAGTTATCAAAATATAATTCCGTAGGTAAAAGCCATCTAGAGCTTAAATCTGTTTTTTTCTTAAAAGCAACTGTTGTAGTTATATATATAGGTATTAGATGAATAGAACCAAGAATAATTACAAAAGCTCCAAAAATTAATTTTTTTAAATTATGTTTAATAAAGTTCACTATAATTCACCCTCTTTAACAGTAAATTTCTTTTGAATAATTATTGTTATAAAAACTATAAATATAAATAAAGCAAGTCCCATAGAAGAAGCATATCCAGCCATTTGTGATCTAAAGTATGCAACATTAACAAGAGTTGAAATAGAGTTTGATGAATATCCGGGTCCTCCATTTGTTAAAGCTTTTATAGCATCAAATAATTTTAAACCACCGATTAAGTTTATAGTAAAACTTGTTATAATAGCTGGTTTTAAAAGAGGTAACGTTATATTGAAAAACTTTTGTATAGCAGTAGCACCATCTATATCAGCTGCTTCATAATAAGATTTAGATATAGATTGAAGACCTGCAAGATATATAACCATAGAAACACCACAATATTGAATACTATTAACGAATACAATTATCCATACACCAAATTTAGGGTCACCTAACCAATCATTAGCTTCCTTATTAAAGTATAAAAGTATATCATTTAAAGCACCATCACTATATTGGAAAATGAAGTACCACATATATCCCATAATAAGTCCAGAAATTAGAACAGGTAGATATATAACTGCTCTTAAAAGATTTCTTCCTTTAAAATCTTTATTTAAAAGTAAAGCATAACTAATACCGATTACTTGTTGAAGTATTGTACTTCCAACTCCATAAATAATAGTATTTTTAAAAGATATAAAAAAGTTATTATCAATAAAAAGTCTTTTAAAGTTTGCCATTCCCACATAATTATATCCTTGAGAAAATCCATTCCAGTCAGTAAAAGATATTCTTATTCCATGGGCAAACGGATAGAAAACCAAAGCTATAAAAAGTATAAGAGATGGCCAATACATCCAGTTAATTGTTTTAAAGTTTTTAAAATTCATATTACCCTCCTTTTTCTTACATAATGAAAGCGATTTCATAGTCATATAAAAAAATATTATGTTCGTTTATTGTTTATATAATCATTTATAACACATAATATTTTTATATGCAACATAAATTTTATAAAAAAATAATTTTTATTAAAAAAATTAAAAAATGTTGCAAAAATAAACTTTTGGTATTATAATAAAATCAAATATTTATTAAAAGTATGCGTTTTCATACAGAAAGGAGTTTTTTCATGGTTAAGATGAAAGATGTAGCTTTGAAAGCTGAAGTTTCTCAAGCAACAGTTTCAAGAGTTATAAATGGTAGTACATATGTTGAACCATATACGAGACAAAAAGTTTTAGATGTAATAGAAGAACTTGGTTACAAAGTAAATAGTGCTGCTAAAGCCTTATCAAGTAAAAAAAGTTCTGTAATAGCTGTTATATTACCTGATATATCAAATCCATATTTTGCTGAAATTTTGAATGTAATAGAAAATGAAGCTTATCAAAGTGGCTATGAAGTAATTTTTATGAATAGTCAAGGAAATGAACATAAAGAAAAAAAATTGATAGACAATATATTAAAGTATAAGCCATTAGGAGTAGTGTTATCACCTTTAGATAATGAAGAAAACTATTCAAAAAAGTTAATTGAAAATAAGATTCCAGTTGTGACTATGGGGAAATTATCACAAAATTTTTCTGGAGTATCAATTAATCATAAAGTTGGTGGAGAACTTTTAGCAAAACATTTTGTAAGTTTAGGACATGAAAAAATTGGATATATCGGAAATAAAGATGATAAATTTAAAGGTTTCAAAGATGGCTTAGCAAGTTTAAATGTAAATTTAAAAGATGAAAATTGTATAGATTTCTATAATTATTCATCTATCAATATAAAAGAAGCTGTATATAGTTCTTTAGAAAAATATTTAAAAAAGCATAAGAAGTTTGATTTTACGGCTATATTTACAGGAAATGATATTGTTGCTATGGAAGTTATAAACTTTTTTAGAGACAAGGGGATAAAAGTTCCAGAGGATATTGCAGTAGCAGGTTTTGATAATATAAGCTTTACAAGTTATTTATCTATAACAACAGTAGCACAGCCAGTAAGGGAGATTGCATTTTTGGCATTTGAAAGGTTAATGATGGAAGCGAAAAGTGGTAATAAAGAGATAAAGCATATAGAGATATTACCTAGATTGATTCCAAGAGATTCAACAGTAAAATTCTTTAAATAAATTAAAGATAAGAGATTCTTATCTTTTAATTTTTACAGCATATGAATTCGTTTACATAATATTCATGCAATTTCAAAAAATAAATTAACAGGGGGGGTAACAAAAAGATGTTAATGATAATATCTTTCATTTTTTTCACATTGTTAGTAGCAACACTAACATATTTTAAAACAAAAGGTGATAACCTAACAACAAATGACGGGTACTTTTTGGGTGGAAGGAGTTTAACAGGTGGTTTCATAGCAGGATCTTTAATGCTTACAAATTTAAGTCCAGTAAATTTTTCAGGAATGAGTGCACAATCTTATGTATATAATATGTCAGTTATGGGTTGGGAAGTTTGTTCTGGAATAACTCTAGTTCTAGTTGCAATGTTTTTAGTTCCAAGATATTTAAAAGGAGGACTTACGACTATACCAGAATTTTTAGAAGAACGATTCGATTCTAGTGTTAAGCAATTTGTAACTTATCTTTTTCTAGTAAGTTATTTACTCAGTGCATTACCACCAACTTTATACGCAGGTGCTTTAGTTTTAAGTCAACTATTTGATATTCCAGGAATGCTAAATGTAAGTCATACAGCAAGTATTTGGATAACAGTTTGGGCAATTGGAATAATAGGTGCAATCTATGCTATATTTGGTGGATTAAAAGCGGTAGCTTTTTCAGATACATTAAATGGAATAGGACTTATAATTGGAGGATTGGCTGTTCCATATTTAGGATTTAAATTTATAGGTAAGGGTGATTTTTTTCATGGAGTTATAAAACTTGTAGAATCTCATCCAGAAAAATTTGATGCTATAGGAAAAAGTAGCGATTCATTACCGTTTTCAACACTCTTTACTGGAATGATTTTAGTTAACTTATATTACTGGGGTACAGATCAAGGAATAATTCAAAGAGCTTTAGGAGCTAAGAATTTAAAAGAGGGACAAAAAGGAGTTATGATAGCAGGATTTTTAAAGATATTAACACCTTTAATGGTTATTATTCCTGGAATAATTGGTTATCATATATATGGTGATACAATCTCTGATGCAGATTTAACTTATTCTTATTTAGTAAGAGATCTTATGCCAAATTATCTTTTAGGATTCTTTGCTGCAGTTATGTTTGGAGCAGTTTTAAGTTCATATAATAGTGTTTTAAATAGTGCTGCAACTCTTTTTAGTTTAAATATATATAAACCGAAGTTTGGAAAAAATAAAAGTGACTTAGAGATTGTAAATAAAGGCAAACTATTTGGATTTTTAGTAGCATTGATATCGATGTTTATAGCACCTATGATAATGAATGCTCCAAATGGCCTTTTCCAATATTTGCAAACAGTAAATGGATTTTTTAGTGTACCAATATTTACAATAATATTTATTGGATATACAACAAAAAGAGTTCCTGCAATAGCAGCAAAAATTGCTTTAATTATTTTTGTTTCATCATATGCAATGTTACAACTTGTGGTAAAACCAGATTTACATTTTTTACATCAATTGGCAATTTTATTTGTAATTTGTTGTGGAATAATGTTAGCTATTGGAAAAAAATACCCAAGAAAAGAGCCTTTTATTTTAAAAGATAAAAATGTAGTTGAATTAACACCTTGGGATAAGCAATATGAAGTTGCAACGTTAATAGTAACATTTATGATTTCGTTTTACTTAATATTCTCAAAATTAGGTTTAGTAACACAAAATTATAGTAATTTAAAAAGTTACTTAATGATATTATGGACAGTTGCTATAATGATTGCACTGTTCTTTAGAAAAAGAAGATTAAGAAAAATAGAGTTAGAAAGTATTAAAATTATACAAGGAGAAGCCTAATGAGTAAAAGACCATTATTTCATTTTACACCAGAAAAAAATTGGATGAATGACCCAAATGGGTTATCACATTTTAATGGAGAGTATCATATATTTTATCAACATAATCCAGAAAATTGTTATTGGGGAAATATGACTTGGGGGCATGCTAAAAGTAAGGATCTTTTTGCATGGGAACATCTAGAACATGCATTATATCCTGATAGTAAAGAGCTTGGTGACATTGATGGATGTTTCTCTGGAAGTGCTTTTGTGAAAGATAATGAATTACATCTATTTTATACAGGTGTAGAAATGACTACTAAAAGATTAAATGAATTTGGAAATACAATAACAGTAGGAGATGATGACTTAATATCAACTCAAATTTTAGCTAAATCAAAAGATGGAATTAATTTTGAAAAAGTTGCAAAATTAGAAGTACCAATTCCAGAAAAAACTTGTACAGCTCATATAAGAGATCCAAAAGTATGGGAAACAGATGGAAAATACTATATGGTTTTAGGGGCAAAAGATCAAGCTGGTGGAAAAATACTTATGTATGAATCAGATGATTTAAAAAATTGGAATATTTTTACAGAGTTAAAAGAAGCCAATATGGGATTTATGTGGGAGTGTCCAGATCTATTTGAAATTGGTGGAAAAGAAGTTCTTGTATTTAGTCCTCAAGGAATTGGAACAGATGGTCAAGTTCATATAGCAGGTTATTATTTAGGTGATTTTGATTATGAGAAAAAAGAGTTTCTTCATAGTGATTTAAAAAGGTTAGACAACGGATTTGAATTCTATGCACCTCAAAGTTTTTTAGATGAAAAAGGTAGAAGAGTTTTAATCGGATGGTTAGTAAACCATGCACCTTTACCAGGTGAAAACTTTACAGGAATAATGACAATTCCAAGAGAGTTAAATTATAAAGATGGGAAATTATATCAAATGCCAGTAAAGGAGATAGAAAAATATAGAAATAAAGAACTTGGAGAGTTTTCAGAATTAGATAATAAAAATCAGTATGATTTAAATTTAAAAATAGGTACAGATAAAGATTTTACTTTGATATTATTTGAGAATAATGGAGTTGGATTAAAGTTACATTTTGATTTTAAAGAGAATAAAATTATTTTAGATAGAAGTGATATTATAAATGATTTTAAAGTATTAGAAACATTTGGATTAAAAAGAGAACTAAATTTAGAAATAAAAGAACCAAGCATTGAGTTAAGAGTTATAGTAGACAAATGTGTAGCAGAAATCTATATAAATAATGGAGAATATGTTATGAGTGCAGTTGTAAATCCAAAACTAAATCAAAATAAAGTTATATTGATAGGAGAGATTTTAGAAAAAAAAATATATGAATTAAAAAGATAAATAAAAGAGATTGAGTTAAATAGAGGTAAAAATATAAAAAAATTTTAATAAGAAGAAATTATTTTAGATGAAAATATGGTAGCTATCTAAATTTACAAGAAAAATTACTAATATGCATATGTGAGCATTTAGAGTATGCATTCATAATGATGTTATATAAGAAAAATGAAAAACGACGGATATTATTTTGTGAGCTACTATCTTTTATATTTTTAGGGATGATTAAAAAAATCATCCCTTTATTAATTTTAGATTTTTTCTTTAAAATATATTTAAGATTATAAAATCTAAACTATTTTTTATTACCTCAGCTCTAGTTTACAAAATATAATTATAGCAACTAGAAAACTCATATTTTATTGACTACTTACCTTATTACCTGTATAATCTATTTTATAGATAAAAACGTAAACTAGAAATATCAATAAAATAAGGATGTTGTGAAAATCATGAAAAATACTGTTGAAGGGTTTAAAAATGAGATAGATTTAAAAATATTTGAAAATAGATTGGCTGAAATTAATCCTACTTGTTTCCTGGTATGGAAAGTTGGAGTTAATTTAGCTCTTAGAGTTTCTGATGTTTTAAAAATTACTGTAGATCAAGCTAAAAATTATCTTTTAACTGGAAACTATCTAGCCATTGATAAGAAAACTGGAAAAGTTAATCATGTAAAAATAAATGAAAATACATCTATCGCTCTTAAAGAAGCTCTTGAATTAAGAAAAAAAGCTATAGTATCTGAAGATAATCCATTTCTTTTTGTTGGAGAAGGGAATAGAACTAGTAAAAGTAAAAATCATATAACTAGACAGGCAGTTGATAAATATTTTAAAATAGCAGTATTTGACGAAAATTTAAGTATTCGTGTAGGAACTCATACTATGAGAAAAACTTGGGGAAATTTAGCATATTCTAAAGGGTACAAGCTAGAACTTATTATGAAAAGATTAAATCATAGTAGTCAATCTACTACACTTCTATATTTAGGTATTACTGATAGTGATATGAACAAAGTTGTTGCAGAACTTAATATTTAAAGTATAAATTTCTATTAATAATTAAATTTAAAAAAAGCTGAAAAAAACGACCTCGTAAAATCGATTTTAAGACCTTTGAAAAGATTAGGGTATACATAATGTATACCCTATTTTTATAATAAATATAAAATTTAAAGTCAAAATAAATTTATTTGTTCATATATTTTTATTATAGGTATTTTTTGTTTAAATAATTTTAGTTAATAAGAAAAAATATGCAAAACTTGATATAGTAAATATTATAAATATAAAAAATGTTTTTTTAAAAAGTTCAATAAAAGTTATATTAAAATGTTCTGTTACTACAGCTAAGCATATATGTGTTGGTGAAATTTGCATCGTAATATAAGTTATACACATCAATAAAATCATCAAAGGAATTCCACCAGATGGAATTGTTGCAAAAGCTAATGGAATAACAAGCGCTATTGTAGCTTGAGACCCCGCCATTAATGTAGATATCATAAATATAATTACAAAAATATATATTGGAGCAATATCTAATTTATTAAAATATGTAGGAAGTTTATTTATTATACCCACATATGATATAAACTTTGAAAAAATCATTATGGTGATTGTACTCAAAATGAGTTTTAATTCAAAAGATGTTTTTAACATTGGAATAAGTTCTAAGATTTTAAATTTTCCTATTATAGCAAAAATCATTATTGTTATAATAGTTGCATAATATACTGGAAGTCTAAATCCTAAAATTAAAGTTATAACTAAAATTATAGGCCATAGATATTTCATAAGTTTTTTTGTCTCATTTATTTTGTTGATGTTATCTTTTACATACTCCTCTTTAGGAATTTTCTTTATATAAAAAAAATATCCTAGCAAAAATAACAAGATGACCATTGGAATCATATAAAATACAAATTTACTTGTATTTATGTTACCTAATCTCAATGCTAAAAGTATCGAAGAATATGTAGGTAAAAATGATTCTGATATATGTCTAAAATGACTTGCTACAAAGGCTTTCTCTTCTATTTCCAAATGATTTCCAGCTGAATTTTCAACAATAGGTGCTGCTATTAATACTGCTCCAGGAGATGGAAGTATTCCTATTATAAATGGTGCAACCATAGCATTTACTCTTTTACTATTAAATATTGCATATAAAGTTTTTTCTGCCAATAAAAGAAACCCTCTATTTTCCATCATTCTTTGAATAAAAGTTATTGTATAAAATGCTAAGATAAGATTTGTTGTATTGCTATCAACAAATCCTTTTACTATAAGTTTTAGCGATTCTTTAATTGGAATATTATACATTAGTATACAGGTAAATATTCCCGTACTAATAGATATATATAATGGTTTGTTTAATTTTATAAAAATTAATATCACACAAAAAATACTTATTAATTTTATTAAGTCCAAATTATTTCCTCCTTTTTAATTGTGTTAAAAAATACTAAATTTTTATTTAATATAATGTATCATAGTAACTTTTATTTATAAATATATTAAGAAATTTATAAGTAACTAATAAATTTAAAAGTATAGTCTAAATAAGGTATTTCATATGAAAAAAACTGAGTTTTAAACTCAGTTTTTATACTTATTTTAATTTTTTTATCTCAGTTAATATATTTTTTACTGCTATTTTTATATATTCTGGATTAGTAGCTAAATTAAGTCGTATGAACCCCCCAAAATTTTCTCCAAAAGTTTCCCCATAATTTACTGCTAAATTACACTTATTTTGAATAAAATCCTTAATATTTTCTGCCTTTATATACCCTTGTAAGTTTATAAAAACTAAATATGTTCCTTCTAAAGGTGAAATTACAATCTCAGAAGCTTTTTTTTCAAATTCTGATTTCATATATTCATAATTATTTTGAATAATTTCTAAAATATTTTCTAACCATTCTTTTCCATGTTCATATCCAGTTTGAGTAGCAATCGCTCCAATTATGTTGACTTCTGTTCTATTTATTCTCTTTATATAATTATCATATTTATTTCGTAGATCTTCATTATAAATAAGTATATGTGAATGAATTAATCCAGCTAAATTAAATGTTTTTGATGCAGATGATAATACAATTAAATTATCATTATATTTTCCGTTTTCTACTAACATTGCTGGTATAAATTTATGTTCCTTTAAAATTATATCTTGATGTATTTCATCACTTACTATTAAAACATTATATTTTTTACAAATATCAAATATTTTCTCTAATTCTTTTTCTTTCCAAACTCTTCCAACAGGATTATGCGGTGAACAATGAATAAACATTTTTATTTTATTTTCAGCTATTACTTTTTCTATTTCTTCATAATCCATTGTAAAATATCCATTATTATTTATTAAGTCAACGGTTACTAACCGTCTGTTATTATTTGTAATTGTATTATGAAATGGTGGATACACTGGTGTTAATATTAAACAAGCATCTTCTTCTTGTGTAAATGCATTTATCATCCAACTTATAGAAGTTACAACTCCAGTTGAAAACCGTATCCATTCTTTATCTAACTCTAATTTATGTCTTTCAACCATCCATTTTGAAAATGCAATATAATATTCATTTGGTAAAAAAGAATAACCAAATACACCATTTTTTATTCTTTCAATCATACTTTCTATTATTTTATTACTTGTTTTAAAATCCATATCTGCAATCCACATTGAGATTAAATCGTCTTTTCCAAATCTATTTTTTAGATCATCCCATTTATAAGAATTACTATTATGACGATCTACAGCATATTCTTTTATAAAATTCTGTTTATCCATTTTTACTCCTTTATAATTTCTCTAAAACTTCTTCTAAGTTAAGAGTATATCCACCATCTTCTAATTGGAAAAACGGAATTCCTAACTTCCCATTTTTTCTAACTTCTTCGTATAACTCATTTTCAGTATATATCTTTATGTATTCTTTTAAAACTGCAAAGTCTGTAGCTATATTTTTAAAATTAATAGTCACATTTTGTTCTTTTAATTTATAAAGAGCATATAAAGTATCTTGACACAAATGACTTCCAATCATAATAATTTCCATTGATTATATTTCTCCTTAAAATTTTATTTTATCAATGCTATTACCTCTATTTCGCATAAAACTCCCTTTGGTAATTCTTTTACTGCCACACAACTCCTAGCAGGTTTAGAAACAAAATATTCCTCATAAATTTTATTAAAAGCAACAAAATCTTTCATATCTGCTAGAAAACAAGTTGTTTTAAATACCTTTTCTAAATTACTTCCTCCTGCTTCTAATATTGCTTTCACATTTTCACAACTCTGTCTAGTTTGTTCTTCTATTTTAGCTTCAATTTCTCCAGTTTTAGGATCTACTGGAATTTGCCCCGATGTATAGGCCAAGCTCCGTTTTTTTCCCGAAATCGTATCATTGAAAACTGAGAAAGTTTAGATTTAAGTTCTTGTATATCATCTATTTATATGATACAATTTAAAAAAAATGGAGGTGAAAGATGAAGATAGACGCTAAAAATTAATCAAAATTAAATATAATTTTTGGCATCTAGTGAAATTTTCACTTTTTTGTAATGTAATTTTTTGCTTAACTGTAGAATAAGAAACTGACCATAGGATTTACGGAAGGAATCCCTTGAATTTTTTATACCTCTAAATTTTTAGGGCGTATGGATTTTTTTCAATACCATAAAGTCAGCTTGTCTTATTATTGCAATGTAAGAGTACAATTTTATAATATGAAAATTATGAAGACTACTGACTAGTGGTCTTTTTTTGTTTATCCAGATGCCAGAAATATTGGAGGTAAAGATGAGCAAAATAACAATAAACAGATTAGATTTCAGCTATGATAATCCTTATAAAGAGATATTTAATGATTTAAATCTAATTTTAGACACGGAATGGAAAACTGTTATTTTTGGAAAAAATGGAAGAGGAAAAACCACATTTATGAAGCTGTTGTCAGGGGAGCTAGTTTCTAGTAAAGGCACTATCTCCAAAGAGTGTGAAATCAATTTTTTTCCAAAAGAGATCCCGGATGAAACAAAAGACGTATTAGAGATTGTAAAAAATCTTATAGCTCCCTTCAAAAATTTGGAGGATACCATAGCTAAGGCTCTTAAAGATTTTCAGGGAGAAAATATAGAGATCTATTCTACAGCTGAAGAACTTTATAGCAAATACGGCGGATATACTGTAGAAAATAAAATCGAGAAAGAGATGGAGATGTTAAATTTAGATTTAAAAATGCTCTCCAGATCCTGGAATACTTTAAGCGGCGGAGAAAAAACGAAATTTCAGCTGCTCTCATTATTTCTTAAAAACGACAGCTATCCCATTATTGACGAACCTACAAATCATTTGGATATAGAAGGCAGGGAGCAGATAGCCAGGTATCTGAATGGCAAAAGCGGATTTCTCTGTGTTTCTCATGACAGAAATTTCTTAGATACAATCTCAGATCATGTCCTGGCAATGGAGAAAAATAAAGTTTACATTACAAAATCCAGCTTCCTTCCATATTATCAGGAAATGAATGAAGAACAAGGAAATGAGCGCTATCAAAAAAAATGAGGAGCTGAAAAAAGAGATCAGATTTTTACAGGAATCTGCCAAAGAAAAAATAAACTGGAGCTTCAATTCTGAAAAGCAAAAATCCTCAGAGAGAAACTTATCTCCTATGGTAGATAAGGGTTATGTCGGTGCTCAGGCTGCCAGAATAATGAAAAGGGCTGTTTCTATCAAGAATAGAAAAGAAAAAGAAATAGAGGAGAGAAAAGAACTTCTTTTAGATCTTTCTAAAGAGCATTCTTTTAAATTTCTGAAAGAAAAAAATAAAGCAGATACAATCTTGACGGTAAATAATCTGAATATAAGCTATGATGAAAAGACAGTTATACAAAACTTCAATCTGACTTTAAAAATGGGGAGCGTATCTGTTTAAAAGGCCCTAACGGATGTGGGAAAAGCTCTATAATAAATGCTATAAAAAAGAAAATTCCATATACTGGAATTATATTCATTCCCAATAATATAAGAGTTGTCTATCTGGAGCAGGAGTTTGAAGCAACATATTTAGAGCTCACTTTGAAGGAATATATCAGGGAGCTTGGAGAAGATGAAGCTGAGTTTAGGAAGCTGCTTTCCGCTTTTGGAGTTTACAGTGATATTTTAAACAAGAAACTAAAGCTATTCAGCGAAGGGGAAAAGAAAAAGATAAATCTGGCAAGCACAATGCTCAGAGAATCAAGCCTTCTTGTCTGGGATGAACCTCTTAACTATATCGACATGGAAATGAGAGAGAAGCTGGAGGAGATGATTTTAAAATACAAACCAACTATTTTATTTATTGAACACGATAAAATGTTTATAGAGAATATTGCAACTAAGGTATTCTATCTATATAAAAACTAAGAAAAAAGGAGTGTAATTATGAATTTGGGATTAAAAGATAAGGTTGTTCTTATAACGGGAACTAATAACCCTGAGGGTATCGGTGCTGCTACTGCATTAGCTTTTGCAAGGGAGGGGGCGAAGGTTGCGATGGTTTATAAAAAGCTTAATCATTCTTATGATAAAGACAAAATTGGCAGCAACGGATTTGACAGATATCACGAAGCTCTTTCCAGAGATTGTATAGCTCTTGAGGAGGAAAAAAAAAATAACCTCTGACTATTTGATAATAGAAGGAGATATCAGGAAACAAGAAAATGTTGCTGATATCTTTGAGTCAGTTGAAAAAAGATTTGGTACTGTCAATGTTTTAGTTAATAATGCCTGCGGTTATCCTGTCAATGATACTATATTTACTATAACCGAGAAAGACATCAATGACGGATATGATGTTGATGTAAAAGGGCTTATATTCATGATTCAGGAATTTGTAAAAAGATTCAGCAAATTTTACGGATATTCTCCTAAGGAAACCTCACTGCAGGAAAGATTGGTAGATAGAAGTCTTAGCAAAGATTTAACGGCAGGAATACCTAAACTGCATGGAAGAATAATCAATATGAGTACAGATGCTGCCCAGGTAATGCCGGGAGTAATTGCCTACGGATCTTCAAAGGCTGCAGTTGAAGCTCTTACAAGATCTATTGCCATAGAAGTCGGACATTTAGGGATAACTGTAAATACAGTGGCACCAGGTCCTACTCAAACTGGATATATAGATACAGAATTAGAAAACAGCGTACTTCCTTCAATTCCTCTTGGAAGACTGGGAGAACCTGGAGATATAGCAGATATGATTCTATTTTTTGCTTCAGAGAAAGCTTCGTGGATAACAGGACAGGTAATAAAAGTATCTGGTGGACATGCTTTATAATTAGCTGAAAGTTGTTATAAACTTAATTTTTTTAAGAGATGGCATCATTTAGCAAGCGCCATCTCTTTTCTCATAAACTACAGTTTTGAACCTTTAAATTTCAAGGTAGTTTTGAAACCAAAATTTTGATAAAATAGTTTCATAACTATTGCCAATAATATTTTCAAAATCTATGTATCAAAAACATATGTTACGGAGGCTATTTTAATGAAATTTGGATATGCAAGAGTTTCTACTACGGATCAAAATTTAGAAATGCAAATCAGTGCACTGGACAAATATGGAGTGGATAAAATATTTTCAGATAAAGCGACTGGAAAGAATATGCAGAGAAAAGAATTTGTTAAACTACTGGAGCAACTGAGAAAAGGAGACACACTTGTGATATTTTCTCTTTCCAGGCTTGGAAGAAAGACCAAAGATCTTATCGAATTGATAGAAAAATTTAATTCAGAAGGGATCTCTCTAGTGTCACTTAAGGAAAGCATAGATACCAACTCCCCGGTGGGAAGAGCTATGATAGGTATGATCTCTATCTTTGCAGAACTGGAAAGAGAACTGATTACTGAAAGAGTGAAAGAAGGCGTGAAAAATGCCAGATCCAGGGGAAGGCTTGGTGGAAGACCACGTTTAGACAGTGAAAAAGTAAAAGAAGCCTTAGCTCTCTACCATACAGAACATTATTCAGTACAGGAAATCATAAAGAAAACAGGAGTTTCTAAAGCCACACTCTACAGGAGACTTTCTGAGTTAGAGGATAAAAATGAAAACAACTAAATTTCGTTTTCTTACTGACAAGGAAAAGAGAGAACTTTTTATTCTTAAAACTGCAAAGAGAGAGATTGTAGATAATTTTACACTTACTTCGGAAGAGATTTCACATATTGGAAGACTCAAAAAACCCTATCTAAAAATAGGTTATGCTCTACAGTATCTTCTTTTAAAAAACTTTGGAAGACAACTTAATAATGATATTCCCTTGGAAATCTTAAGCTATGTAGGAGAGCAGCTTAAGGTTCAAGAGTTCAATTTAAGTAATTACCTCAGTAATGACATAACTAGAAAAAGGTATTTTGCAGAAATATCTGATACTTTGGGATTTTCAAGATTCAAAAAGGACAGCTGGATTGAAAAAACAGCTGAGAATATAGCTTTGAGAGCTTCAAATGGTTTAGAATCTGCTTTCTTGTTTCTGGATGAATTGTAAAAAAAATAAGAATTGTTACTCCCGGAATATCAACGATTGAAGATATTCTTTCAAAGGCATGGATAAAAGCAGAGAAAAAAATCTATGAAGAAGTCCTCCTGCAATTTAAAGACCGAAGGAGACTAGATACATTGCTGGAGAATAGTTCTGATCCAGAATCAGTTTTTTCTCAGTTAAAAAATACTTCTGTAAATATCAGCTCGACTGGAGCTAAAGAGCTGCTTTCCAAGATAAAGTTTATAGATGAAATAGATTGTAACTGTGATTTAAGTTTTCTATCAGAGTCAAAAATATCATATTTTCTGACAGAAATTCAAAAATCTGATAAGTTTAGAATCCAAAGATTTGCAGATGAAAATAAGAAGTATGCTTATCTTGCCATGTTTCTGTATTTCAGAAGGCGATACTTTGTTGATATGGTAATAGAGGTCACCTCAAGTTATGCCCATAAGGTACTGAAGCGGAGCCGTAAAAAAACTCAGAAGCAGAATGCACTTAACTTTCAGAATTACAGAAATAACTCCAATAGACTCAAGGATATTCTGAAAGAGATTATTGAAATTAATGAGTTCGATGAATTCAAGAAGTATAAGGATTCTCTGCTGCCACTGAAAGAGGAACTGGACTCCCAGGAAGATGAGATGGAAGATATAGATTTTCTTCTTAAATCTCATCACAGCTTCAATTATACCAATGAGCTGCTGGAATGCATAAACTTTGATACGAACACTAAACCTGAACTTGTTAAGCTTTTAAACTCCTTTCCCACATATAAAAACAGGAAAAGATTAGAGATTAATATCAATTTTTTCAGCACACAGTGGCAGAGATACATCAAAAAATACGACTATAGCAAAAAAATCATTGAGGTTGCCTTGCTCTATACCATTCGTGATAATATAAGATCCGGAGATCTTTTTGTAAGGGAAAGTGCAAAGTACAATAGTTTTGACCATTATCTCATTGAACCAGTAGAGATAGGAAGTGATGATGAGGCAGTTAAATTTCTTAATGAAATCAAGAATTCGTTTATTCTTCCTAAAAAATTGGATTTCAATTTTGAGATAGATAAAGATGAAAGAAATTTCTTCAGCGACAAAATCTACAGCTATTTTCCTAAGATTACCATGACTGAAATGATTTATGAAGTGAACACCTGGACAAATTTTTTAGATAGCTTTAAAGAGAACTCACAACAGGGTGCCACTGGAAAACAAAAATCCATAGTAGCGACTCTTTTAGCTAATGGACACAACATAGGTTTTTCAAAGATGGCTGTATCGAGCTCCATCGATGAAGGAGTTTTGAGAAGGACTAATGAATATTATTTTAATCATAGCACACTTTCTAAAGCTCAAATATCCCTTGTGAATTATCATCATTCCCTTAACATAGTTAAAAACTGGGGCGATGGTGGAAGATCTTCATCCGACGGGATGAGAATCCCTATAAATTCAAAGACTATCTATGCAGACTACAATACTCATTATGGGAACAGAGGCGGGGCAATCTATAGGCACATAAATGATCAATATACTCCTTATTACGTCCAAATGCTTCAAGGCCGTGACAGCAATCATGTTCTGGATGGGCTGCTGTATCATGGAACAGATCTCAATATCTATGAGCATTCCACCGATACCGCCGGATATACTGAGCAGATGTTTGCCTTAACATATCTTTTAGGTTTCAAATTTAAACCGAGAATAAAGAACGCTGAACAGCAGCAGCTTTATTACTTTGATAACATATCTGTCGGAGATGTTCTGTTTAAAAAAATTAACGAGAAGGTAATAATTGAAAATTATCATGAAGTATTGAGGCTGGTTGAATCTATCAGAAGCGGAAAGGTGAAAGCTTCTCTTATAATGCAGAAAATAGGGTCCTACGCCAGAGATAATGCTATTGCAAAGGCTCTTAAAGAGCTGGGTAGAATTTTCAAAACTATCTATCTTCTAGAATATTTTACAGATAAAACTCTTAGAAAAGAAGTTCAACAAATGCTGAATAAAGGGGAATCTATAAACTCAGTTGGAAGAATTCTACACTTTGGAAAAAATGGAAGAATAAACGAGTCCACGATAGAGGATCAGCTGGAAAAAGCCAGCTCTCTTAATATCCTTCTTGGAGTTCTTGTAGCCTGGAACTCAAGATATCTGGAAAAGGTTCATAAAACTGTGAAAATGGAAGATTGGTTTGATGAAGAGCAGTTTAAAAGAGTCAGTCCTCTTGGAAGCAGCCATGTAAATTTCTTGGGCAAATATATCTTTGAAGAAGAAAAAATTGTGAGTGAAGATGGTTTGCGTCCATTAAAAATAAAGTCTTAGAAGATTTCTAAGGCTTTATTTTTTCAATGATATGATTTCGGGAAAAAAACGGAGCTTGGCCTATATATTAAATTATCTATAATAAATCCTTGTGAATATGGTCCTATTGCTCCAGGAGCTTTTTTTGTATCTATAACTTTCATTTTTCCTCCTTAAATATTTAAAAAAATTAAATTCTTCCCGTCCATCCCATTATTGTTAATACATATATCCACACAAAAGATAATAAAAGAAATATTATTACTTTTGGAAAAGTCCATTTAAACCACTTTTGAAAAGAAACATTTGCAAGCACACATGATCCTATCATCCATCCTAAAAGTGGTGAAATTAAATTTGTAAATCCATCTCCTAATTGAAAAGCCATAACTGCTATATTTAAGTTTAATCCTAATGTTTCTGCAACAGGTTTTATAATAGGAACTAATATAGCAGCTTTTGATGTTGCTGAAGGTATTAGTGGATTCATTAAAGCAACTATTATAGTTAAACCTATACTCGAAACTGTTTTAGGTAATTCTAATAATGGTCTAGTTAAAACATAAACTATTGTATGTATTATATTTCCATCTGCTAAAATAAGTGATATTACCCTTGCTAATCCAATTACAAATCCAACAAAAGCCATTGATGAAAGTCCTTTAGCAAAAGATTTTCCTAATTCCTCTGGAGTCATTTTTCCAACAAATCCTATAATTATCATAGAGATGAACATAACTGCCATCATAAAGTCATATAACTGTTTTGGATCTCCTCCTAAAAGAGGGTAAGCAACTATGAGAAGATATTGACAAAAAAATACCGCTATTACAACTATTGTTCTCCAACTCATTTTTACTTCTTTTAAGATCGATGTTTCGTTACTATCATCTTCCAATTTTTCTGGACGCCATCCTTCGTCGTACATCAACGAAGATTTTGGATTTTTTTCTATTTTTTTTACATATAATAGAACCATTATAATTCCAACAGCTATAAAAAAATTCATACAAATAAATCTTGTAAAAAATGAACTATATGGTGCAATTCCCATAAGCATTTGTGTAGTAGCTTGTTGTGCAGGTCCAGTTCCAAACCCTATTAATGTAGCAAATGTTGTTACTCCAAGAGCTACAATAGGATCCAACTTTAATTTTTTAGCAAATAAAATTCCGATAGGAACTACTGCTATAAGTGCATCAGTTCCTCCAAATCCCCCTAAATATGCCATAAGTATAAACAATAAACTAATAAGTATGTTTTTGCTTTTATGATTCCTCATTCTATATATAGACCAGTTCATAAAATCATCTATGGCTCCTGTTTCTAATACAACATTGATATTTGCTCCAGAAACCATAACTACAAATATTATTGTTGCTGAGCCTATAAGTCCACTCCTTATAAGATTAAAGGCTTTCCAAGGACTTACAGGTGTTTGATGATCTAGAAATTCAAATTTATCTCCCATTATGATTCCAAAATCATTTACTGAAAATTTTCCTGCTGATACAATATATGTTGCAAAACATGATATTAAAATTAATCCTACCATTATCCACAATAAATGTGGCATTTTAAAGTTTCTCTTCTCTTCCATTAATTTACTCCTTCATCACTTCCATTTTTTAGTCGCAAAAAACATATCCTACTTCAGCACAAACTCCTAATATAAATGAAGACTCGTCAATGTCAAATCTACCATTATGATGTTCAGCTCCTGTTCCTAATTCAGTGTTGTTTATTCCAAGAAATCCTAAAGCTCCTGGATATTTATCAAGGTATTTTCCATAACACTCGGAAGCATACCATTTTGAACATTCTTTATGAACATCATCTCCACATATCTCTTTTATTTTATTTTGAATATCTAAAGCACATTTCATATCATTTATAACAGGATATAGACTAATTTTATTTCTTTCTGCGAATTCTATTGTACTTCTGTGACATATTGCAGTATTAGAGGCAATCGTATTTATAATTTTTAAAGCTTTTTCTCCCTCTTCTTTTTTGAAGAAACGAGCTGTTCCTCCAATAAATACCTCATTTGGAATAATATTTGTTGCTTGTCCGCCTTGAAAAACCGATATTCCAAGAGTTACGGTCTCCTCCGCATTAATTTGATTAACAAAAGCTGAATCTATTTGAGTCACTATATGTGCTGCAGGAATAATAGGATTTACTGCTAAATCTGGTCTTGAACCATGACCTGCCTTTCCACGTACATAAAATCCAATCCCAACTGTTCCAGCCATTCTAGGTCCTGGTTCTATATTAATTTTTCCAGACTCTAATGCACTATATACATGAAGAGCAAAACAGCTATCTATTGGGTACTCCTTTAAGGCTTCTAACATTGCATCTACTCCACAATTAGTCTCTTCTCCTTCTTCAAAACAACAATAGACAGTTCCTTTTAAATCTTCTTGCATATCTTTTAAAACTTTCATACTTCCTAATAAAATTGCCATATGAGCATCGTGTCCACATGCATGTGAAAGTCCTTTTATTAAAGAAATACATACTTTTTTTTGAATCAAATTATTTTCTTCTTCTAGTACAGGAAGAGCGTCCATATCTGCTCTTAACACTACATGTTTTCCTGGATGATTTCCTTTAATAATTGCGATTAACCCAGTTCCTGGGAGCTCCTTATAAGGAACTCCCATAGATTTAAACTCTTCTATTAAAATCTCTTTAGTTTTAAATTCTTCTCCTGACAGTTCTGGATTCTCATGAAATTTTCTTCTCATTTGTATCATATAATCCTGGTATTTTTCAGCTAGTTTCAAAATTTTATTATCAGTTATCATATTTGCTCCCCTTTATATTCAAAATTTTCTTCGTTACTTATTGTATTTTCATTTTGCTTTTCCTCTTTTGTTCTAAGAAGACCAAATTGAATAGTTATTATTGTAAATAGCATCAATAAAATTGGGTAAAAAGAGTATTTCATCATTTGTAGGTATGTTATTCCTCCATATTTTTGTAAAAGTAGGACACTACTATCATGAGGAACTAATCCCAAAATTGCACAAGAAAATATATCTAAAATACTTGCTAATCTTTTAGGAGCTATTTTATATCTACTACCTAATTCTTTCGCTATTGGTGCTGTTATGATAATAGCAACAGGATTATTTAGTGTAGCACCTGAAACTGTCATAGAAATTAATGAAATAAAATATTCACAACTTTTTCTTCCATTTATTTTACTTTTTAGAATTTCAACTAACCAATCAATTCCTCCATAATATTTAATTAATTCTATCATTCCTGAAATAAGACTTGCAAATATTGCTAAAAAAAACATATCTTCCATTCCTGAACTTACTGCCATAGCCCATCCAAAAAATGTTAGATTTCCTAAACTGATTCCTATTATTCCTGACATTACTATCCCTATTCCAAGAACTAAGATTACATTTATTCCTAAAATAGCTGTTATTAATACTGTTATATAAGGTAATATCTCTAATATATTGTATTGTAGCTCTCCAACTTCTCTTACAGTAATAGCTCCCATACTATAAATAGTATATAAAAATATAGTAATAATAGCTGCTGGAAGAGCTATTAAAAAATTCATTTTAAATTTATCTTTCATTTCTGCTCCTACACCTTTTGTAGCACAAATAGTAGTATCTGAAATCATTGAAAGATTATCTCCAAAGTATGCACCTGCAATTGTTGCAGCTCCTGCCATAGCAACATCTAATCCCGCACCTGTAGCTACAGCTATAGCTACAGGAATCATTGCAACTTGTGTCCCCATTGAAGTTCCTATACATAAAGAAATACAACAGGTTATAATAAAAATTCCAGGAATTAAAAAATGTGTTGGTATTAAACTTAATCCCATATTAACAATAGATGCCTTTCCTCCCATAGCAGTAGTAACTGACTGAAATCCACCGGCCATAAGAACTATAATTCCCAAAATCATAATTCCAGATTTACCCGCACCTCTTGCATAAATATCTATTTTTTTGTCCAAAGATTCTTTTTTATCATAACAAACTAATCCTACACATACAGCTATTAATACTGCTATATATCTTGACATTTTTCCAAATGGATTTTCTACTCCTTTGATTGTAAAATAAATACCACACCCCACATAAAGTCCTAAGAATATAAACATTGGTATAAACGCTAATAGTTTATAATTCCTTTTACTTCTTTGTTCTTCCAT